>NZ_JBNWUK010000057.1:0-959 GCF_050563205.1 Zafaria sp. Z1313 | reverse complement strand
CATCTCATCGACACCGGTCAGGCGGCGCTGACGCTTCTTGACGATGACCGGTGAGAAGGTCCCTTCCCGGTCCCGCGGCACGTCCACCTCCACCGGGCCCGTGGTCTCCGTCAGCACCGTTTTTGGGCGCACGCCGTTGCGGGAATTCGCGGTCTGCTTCCCTGCCGTATCGTGCTTTTCATATCCGAGATGCTCGGTCATTTCCTCATCGAGCGCGGTCTCGATCACGGTCTTGGTCAGCTGCTTGAGCAGACCGTCCGGCCCGGTCAGGGACAGGCCCTGTTCCTTCGCCATTCTGACCAGCTCGCGCGCAGCGTCGCCCTCGGATACTTCTGTCTTCTTTTCAGCGGTTTTCGTACTCGGCACAGCCTCAAGTGTTGCGGCCATATCGGGCTCCTCCCCGCCAGGCTTACCGCCCGGCGTGTCGAGCCGGATACACCGTTATTTCCACAGTCCCCCCCGCCCTCGATGATGTGGAAGTACTATCTGCCTTCAATCCCGAGGGAGAGCCAGTTTTTCAACGCCTAGTTGAGAACGACGTACTGTCAGAAAATCAATATCGCGGCGTATGGAAGGGGACTGCTGCACGGTTAGGTGACAGGTTCTAGTCACGCCGCCAGTGCGACGGTCGTGTTCATGATGGTCTCGAACTCGATGGGCGTCAAACGACCCAGGCGTGCCTGACGGCGTCGCCGGTGATAGGTCCGCTCGATCCAGGTGACGATCGCGATGCGCAGCTGCTCGCGAGTGGTCCAGGAGCGGCGGTCGAGGACGTTCTTCTGGAGCAGCGCGAAGAAGCTTTCCATGGCGGCGTTGTCCCCGCTCGATCCGACTCTGCCCATGCTCCCGACCATGCGGTGAAGGGCAGAGGGTGTTTCATAGAGTGTGTAAGGGTCCGGTCTCTAACTGGGGTGTGACCTGTGGTTTCACCCCTTTGAAAGGACGGGCCTCATGGCAGA
>NZ_JBNWUK010000056.1:0-1598 GCF_050563205.1 Zafaria sp. Z1313 | reverse complement strand
CATCTCATCGACACCGGTCAGGCGGCGCTGACGCTTCTTGACGATGACCGGTGAGAAGGTCCCTTCCCGGTCCCGCGGCACGTCCACCTCCACCGGGCCCGTGGTCTCCGTCAGCACCGTTTTTGGGCGCACGCCGTTGCGGGAATTCGCGGTCTGCTTCCCTGCCGTATCGTGCTTTTCATATCCGAGATGCTCGGTCATTTCCTCATCGAGCGCGGTCTCGATCACGGTCTTGGTCAGCTGCTTGAGCAGACCGTCCGGCCCGGTCAGGGACAGGCCCTGTTCCTTCGCCATTCTGACCAGCTCGCGCGCAGCGTCGCCCTCGGATACTTCTGTCTTCTTTTCAGCGGTTTTCGTACTCGGCACAGCCTCAAGTGTTGCGGCCATATCGGGCTCCTCCCCGCCAGGCTTACCGCCCGGCGTGTCGAGCCGGATACACCGTTATTTCCACAGTCCCTCACATGGACTCGCCACGCGCTCTCGTCCGAGCGGTAGGTCGAGGGTCAAGTCCATTTGCGTGGTGTAACGCGGGTGCAGCCTGATTCTTGGGTTGGTTAGGCGCTGAGCGCCAGGTCGGTGCCGGTGTCCTCCTTCGGGTCGGTGTCGGTGTCGGGCGTGGCCCCGACGGCGAGTGATTGCTGGATGAGGTCGAGGCCGAGGTAGCGGCGGGATTCGGTCCACTCGTCGTGCTGCTCGGCCAGCACGGCGCCGACGAGGCGGATCAGGGCGGCCCGGTCGGGGAAGATCCCGACGACGTCGGTGCGTCGGCGGACTTCCCGGTTCAGGCGTTCCTGCGGGTTGTTGGACCAGACCTGGCGCCAGAGGCCCTTGGGGAAGGCGGCGAACGCGAGGATGTCCTCGCGCGCGGCCTCGAGGTGGTCGGCGGTCTTCGGGAGCTTCTCGGCCAGGGCGTCCAGGACCCGGTCGAACTGGGCGTGCACGCCGGCCGCGTCGGGCTGGTCGTAGACCGAGTGAAGCAGCGTCTTGACCCACGGCCAGGACGCCTTGGGCGTGGCCGACATCAGGTTCGCCGCGTAGTGCGTCCGGCAGCGCTGCCAGGCGGCGCCGGGCAGGGTCGCGCCGATCGCGGCCACGAGCCCGGCGTGGGCGTCGGAGGTCACCAGCCTCACCCCGGTGAGCCCGCGCGCGGCCAGGTCGCGGAAGAACCCGAGCCAGCCGGCGCCGTCCTCCGCGGAGGAGGCCTGGATCCCGAGGACCTCGCGGTACCCGTCGGCGTTGACGCCGGTGGCGACCAGCGCGTGGACGTTCACGACCCGGCCGCCCTCGCGGACCTTGAGCACCAGGGCGTCGGCGGCCACGAACGCGTAGGGCCCGGCGTCCAGCGGGCGGGTGCGGAACGCCTCGACCTGCGCGTCCAGGTCCTGGGCCATGAGCGAGACCTGGGACTTCGAGAGCCGGGTGATCCCGAGGGTTTCGACGAGCTTCTCCATCCGGCGGGTGGAGACCCCGAGCAGGTAGCTGGTGGCCACGACCGTGGTCAGAGCGGCCTCGGCGCGGCGCCGGCGCTCGAGGAGCCAGTCCGGGAAGTACGAGCCGGAGCGCAGCTTCGGGACCGCGGCCTCCAGCGTGCCGGCGCG
>NZ_JBNWUK010000055.1:0-1898 GCF_050563205.1 Zafaria sp. Z1313 | reverse complement strand
GCGATGACGCGCATGGCCACGTGCCAGACCGTGTTTTCCACGCTGGCCTTGTCCTTAGGAGACCTCACCCTCCCCGGCAGCACGGCAGCCGAGTAGTGCGCGGCCATCTCCCGGTAGGCATCATTCAGGACGACCTCGCCCTCACGGGGATGACTGATCACCCCGGTCTTCAGGTTGTCCGGCACGATCCTGGGCACCGAGCCGCCGAACGCCTCGAACATCGACACGTGCGCCCGCAACCAGGTGTCCTGCTTCATATCCAAGGTCGGCTCGACGAAGGCGTAGCGGCTGAACGGCAGGCACCCCACGAACAAGAACACCGTCCGGGTCGCGCCAGTGACCGGACCGTGCAGCTGCATCGTCGGCCCGGACCAGTCCACCTCGACCGTCTGCCCGGCCTTATGCCCGACCCTCGAGGCGGCCCCGGTGACCAGCACGTGGCGCTGGTAGGTCCGGCAGAACCGGTCGTATCCCATCGCCGGCTCGCTGCCGGCCGCGCAGCCATCAGCGTATTCGCCGTGCAGCAGCTTCAACGTCACCCCGACCCGCGCCAGCTCCCGATGAACCCGCTCCCAGTCCGGCTGGGCGAACACGCTCTGATGCTCACCACGACCCGGGAACAACAACTCGTAAACCTCGCCGTGGGCAAGGTCCTTAATCTCGTCCCAGCCGATACCGGCAGCGTCGGCGGCCTCCAGCACCGCCGTGACCGATTTCCGGGACATGCCCTGCGACGCCGCGATCACCCGGCCGGACAAGCCCTCGGCCCGCAACTGCAACACCAGCTTGGCCCTGATCTTCCGTACCATTGATGGTTCTCCTTCCGCCGTGCGCCCTATACGTACGGCGGAAGGAGCCTAAGCGCGCGGTGGCCCCCAAGCACGCCACTGCCGGTCCCCACGCTCAATATCGGGCGATGAGCGCACCGGCCCCCGAACGCACGACCGGTGGACCCCAACGAAGCGAATATTCACTTGAAATCTATGACGGGCTCGGTCGGTGTGCAGCGACTTTCTGGGAATACGTCCTCATTATGAGGGACTACTGCATAGAGAAGACTGACGGCAACTTCTCTGGGAACCTTTTCGGATACCTCACCAGTGAGCAGACGCTCGGTAGGAAGTGTGATCCGAAACGGTTCGCGCAAACCGAAAGCGAGTCTGTGAAATCGAATTCGAAGTGGAGAAAAGAGCGACTATTGCCGGTCCCCGATTCCGTTGACCCATCAAAACAGGTGCTTATGCTCGCCCATTTCAAGACATCGGTAAAGGACGGAGTGGCACCGCGCATGTACATTCACGATGACACAACTGGCACGGGAAAGATCTACATCGGCTACATCGGCAAGCACCTAAGCAATACGATGACCAGCTAGAGCACCGTTGCCCACGGGCCACAGATTACCGATTCGGTCCTCCCTTTCCGTCTCAGGCGCTGATTGTCCGGTGCCGCCGAGGGCCTTGACCTGGCGGCACTCCTGGAGCCGGTTTACTAGATCGAAAGCGTCATTGGGGAAGTACTGGAAGATGTCCAGACCCCGTCCGAGGATAATCTTCCACCCCGTGTCGGTTGTTATGGATGGGTCGTGGATGGAGCCGTCGAAACTGTAGTCGAACGTGATCCCGGCGACGGCTGAGTAGTGCCCATTAGCGTGGTGTACGACCGGCCCGCTGGGCGTGGCGTCCTAACGTAAGGCGGCCATCGCGTGATTCTTGGAAAGACCGACCAAAGTCTCTTCTCAAGGAGTTTCCACGCGATGACCGCACCCCATGTTATCGATCCTGCCCGCTTCCTGTCCGAGCAGCTCGCCCAGGCCTCCCCGGACCTGATGCGCCAGATGCTGAGCACGTTCATCAACGCGCTGATGAGCGCCGAGGCCGACGCGGTCTGCGGCGCCG
>NZ_JBNWUK010000054.1:0-2304 GCF_050563205.1 Zafaria sp. Z1313 | reverse complement strand
TGGTTGGGTCCCCGGGTAGGAGTCCGGTGACTGTGTGAGTTTCGCATCCGATAATGGGTGCAGGAGGAAATTCACAGATTATGGCACGTAGGCATACCCCGGATCAGGTCGTCGCGAAGGTCCGGCAGGGGCAGAAGATGCTCAATGACGGCAAGCCGATGATCGAGGTCATCAAGGAGCTGCAGGTCACCGAGGCAACCTGGTATCGGTGGCTGCAGCAGTACGGTTCCGAGCAGAACGCAGCCCAAACCAAAGCGGTCAAGGACTTGGAGAAGGAAAACGCCCGGCTGAAGCGGTTGCTGGCCGAGAAGGAACTGGCCATCGACATCCTGAACGAGGTGGCTAAGGGAAAATTCTGAGCCCCGAACCTCGCCGCCGGGCAGTGCGCATGGCGGTGGAGAAATTCGGGGCGTCCGAGAGATTCGCGTGCAAGGTGCTGGGGCAGAACCGTTCCGCGCTGCGCAAGTCACGCCCAGCGGTCAGCTTTGAGGAAGCCCGGCTACGCGCGGCGTTGCGGGCCATCGCCGGGGAGCATCCGGCGTGGGGGTGGCGGAAGGCCCGCTGGCGCCTGCTGGCCCAGCCGGAGTGGGCTGGCGTGGTGCTCAACGCTAAGCGGGTGCGCCGGCTCTGGCGGGCCGAGGGACTGACGTGCAAGCCGAAGGCGCGTAAGCGTCGCCGCACCGGGCCCGGCGCCGGGGAGCAGAAGCGGCTGAAGGCCGAATACCCGATGCACGTGATCAGCTTCGACTTCCAATCCGATGTGACCTCCTGTGGGCGGCATGTCCGGTTCTTCAACGTCATTGACGAGTACACCCGCACCGCCCTGGCGATCGTTCCGCGCAGGTCCTTCACCGCCACCGATGTGGTCGCCGTCCTGGAGGACATCATCGCCGAAACCGGTGTCACGCCAACCTATGTGCGCTCCGATAACGGGCCGGAATTCACCGCCGCAGCGCTGGTCAACTGGTGCGCCACTGCCGGGGTAGATACGGCGTTCATCGACCCGGGATCCCCGTGGCAGAACGGGTTCGCCGAATCATTCAACGCCCAATTCAGAAGGGAACAACTCACTGGGGAAATCATCGACACCATGGCCGAAGCGAAGTACTTGGCCGACGAGTGGAAGGACATCTACAATCATGAACGGCCCCACGGATCCCTCGACGGCATGACGCCGAAACAATACTGGGACACCTGGACGCAGAAAAATCAACTAGCTATCGCATAGCCACTGGACTGCTAACCGGGACCCAATCATGTTGAGCACACCACGGTGCGGCTGAAGTTCGATTACAAGCGTGAGTGAACCCGCCGTGGTGGATGACTCGGGGTCCACCACAGCGGGTCCGCCTAGCGGACGAGCAGCCGAATGCGCTCGTCCAGTCCCGCGGCGTCAAGCGCGTATCGAGCAAGCAGTCCTGGGTACGTACCGGTGACGATGTGCTCATGCGGCAACCCGATGGCGTGCACGGGAATTCCCGAGGTTGCCAGAGCCTCGCCAACGGCCGCGGAGAGACCGCCGCGGGTGTAGTGCTCCTCGACGGTGATGACGCGTCCGGTGCGATGAGCGGACGCGCGGATAAGCGCCGCGTCAACAGGTTCGACAGTTGGCATCCCGATGAGGTCCACATCGATGCCGTCGTCCGCGAGCCGTTGCACCGCGACCACGACCTCCGGGGTGATGGTCCCCGTCGTGACGACCGTTGCGCGAGACCCTTCCCGAATCATCCGCCCTTCCCCGATGGTGAACGGTGCCTGCGGGAACAGATCGGGGATCGATGGGCCCCCGATGCGCATGTACACGGGCCCGTCGTGCTCAATCATCGCCTTCGCTGCCTCCCGGATCTGGGACTGTGGAAATAACGGTGTATCCGGCTCGACACGCCGGGCGGTAAGCCTGGCGGGGAGGAGCCCGATATGGCCGCAACACTTGAGGCTGTGCCGAGTACGAAAACCGCTGAAAAGAAGACAGAAGTATCCGAGGGCGACGCTGCGCGCGAGCTGGTCAGAATGGCGAAGGAACAGGGCCTGTCCCTGACCGGGCCGGACGGTCTGCTCAAGCAGCTGACCAAGACCGTGATCGAGACCGCGCTCGATGAGGAAATGACCGAGCATCTCGGATATGAAAAGCACGATACGGCAGGGAAGCAGACCGCGAATTCCCGCAACGGCGTGCGCCCAAAAACGGTGCTGACGGAGACCACGGGCCCGGTGGAGGTGGACGTGCCGCGGGACCGGGAAGGGACCTTCTCACCGGTCATCGTCAAGAAGCGTCAGCGCCGCCTGACCGGTGTCGATGAGATG
>NZ_JBNWUK010000053.1:0-2449 GCF_050563205.1 Zafaria sp. Z1313 | reverse complement strand
CGTCATCGCTGACCTGCGGGAGCAGCGGTTCGACTCGTTGCCGCAGCTGAAGGCCGCGGTTACCGAGCGGGTGGCGACCTATAACGCGGAGCCGTTCCAGAAGCGGCCCGGGTCCAGGACCAGCGTGTTCACCGCCGAGGAGCGGCCCCTGCTGACGCCGCTGCCGCAGGTGGCCTACGAGATCAGCCGGTGGGTCTATGGGCGCAGGGTGGCCCGCAACGGACACGTCGCCTGGGAGAAGAACCACTACTCGGTGCCCTTCGCCCATATCGGCACCACGATCGACCTGCGCATCACCGACCGGATGCTCGAGGTCTACCGGGGCGTCGAGCGGCTGAGCAGCCACTTGCTGCTGCCGGCAGGCTCGGCCAACGAGTACCGCACCAATGACGCCGACCTGCCCGCCGGCGGGCGGTATCAGCCCTGGGACGCGCCGAGGGCCCGGGAATGGGCGGGACGGATCGGCCCATCCGCCGTGGTGGTGGTGAACCGGATCTTCGAATCCGTTCCCGTGGAAGAGCAGGGCCTGGACGCCGCCCTGGCCGTGCTGCGTCTGGCACGGCGGTATTCCGCGGAGCGGGTGGAGGCCGCCTGCCGGATCGCCCTGGGTGGCAGGATCAGATCCCCGCGCTATGCGCATCTGCAACCGCTCCTGGCCACCGGCCAGGACCAGGCCCCGAGGCTGAGGCCCCCACGGGATGAGCCAGCGGAGCTCGGCGGGTACGTTCGCGGCGCCGACTACTACGCGGGAGGCGCCAAGTGAGCGGGATCGATACCGAGACCAAGCGCAAGCTCCGCGAGATGGGAGCCGCCCCTTTGCTGGCGGCGCTGGAGGCGCAGGACGAGAACCTGATCCTCGGGATGAGTTTCGAGGACCGGCTGCGTCTGGTCGTCGACGAGGCCCACTCCACCTTCAACCACGCCAAGGTCGAGGGCCTGGTCCGGCGGGCCGGACTGCGCTACCCGGCAGCCGACCTGCGCCGGCTCGACAGGGTGGACGAACGCGGCCTGGACCGCAACGTCATCGCGCAGCTCGGCACGTGTTCGTTCATCGAGCGGCAGCAGAACGTGGTGTTCCAGGGCTTCACCGGCTCGGGGAAGTCCTACCTCGGGTGCGCGCTGGCGAAGCAGGCCTGCCAACACCGGATCCGGGCCCACTACATCCGGATGCCCGATCTCGAGGAAGCCTGGGCCCTGGCCAGGGACAAGCCGCTGGGAGCTACGAAGTTCCTAAAGAAGTACGCCGCGTTCACCCTGCTGGTGATCGACGAGTGGCTGCTTGACCACCCGGACGAAGGGATGCGAAGCATGCTCCTGGAGCTGCTTGAGCGCCGGTACGACAGTTCCTCGACAGTGTTCTGCACCCAGTACGCCAAGAAGGACTGGCATCAACGGCTTGGCTCCGGGGTGCACGCCGACGCGATCATGGACCGAATCGTGCACAACACCATCTGGGTCGATACCGGCACGCACAACATGCGCGAACACGCCATGCAGAATCAGTAGCAGGACCGTCGGTGGGGACCAGTGGCCCCCACCGACGCCACTGCTGGCCCCCACCGGCAATATCACTGGCCCCGAACGGCAATATCGGATGGCCTCCAAGCCTTCGAATACTCACACTGTTTCGTGATGGGGCTACGCATGAACTCTCATCCCCCTCCGCGGACATCTGTCTTTCCTGCGAGCTCAACGACTACACCAGCCTCCCACATCGCCGGGTTTTGCCTGGCACTCGTGATGAGAACGTTGACGGATCCGTACCGCCTCAGCGACACCGTGCCGATTTTGCTGCGATCGGCCAACAGTATCGGCCTCTTGCTGATACGCATCACGTCGGCTCGGTTTTGATCTGACGTCGTGAGCCCGTTCTCCAGTGACACCTCGTTCGTCCCCTGGGCTACAGCAGCCTCACCGGTCCACCTAAGGAAGGACAACGGCCCAATTGGCTCCACCACGACTCAAACCGCCGCGTCTCCAGCCTCATGAGTCGGGACTGTGGAAATAACGGTGTATCCGGCTCGACACGCCGGGCGGTAAGCCTGGCGGGGAGGAGCCCGATATGGCCGCAACACTTGAGGCTGTGCCGAGTACGAAAACCGCTGAAAAGAAGACAGAAGTATCCGAGGGCGACGCTGCGCGCGAGCTGGTCAGAATGGCGAAGGAACAGGGCCTGTCCCTGACCGGGCCGGACGGTCTGCTCAAGCAGCTGACCAAGACCGTGATCGAGACCGCGCTCGATGAGGAAATGACCGAGCATCTCGGATATGAAAAGCACGATACGGCAGGGAAGCAGACCGCGAATTCCCGCAACGGCGTGCGCCCAAAAACGGTGCTGACGGAGACCACGGGCCCGGTGGAGGTGGACGTGCCGCGGGACCGGGAAGGGACCTTCTCACCGGTCATCGTCAAGAAGCGTCAGCGCCGCCTGACCGGTGTCGATGAGATG
>NZ_JBNWUK010000052.1:0-2525 GCF_050563205.1 Zafaria sp. Z1313 | reverse complement strand
CATCTCATCGACACCGGTCAGGCGGCGCTGACGCTTCTTGACGATGACCGGTGAGAAGGTCCCTTCCCGGTCCCGCGGCACGTCCACCTCCACCGGGCCCGTGGTCTCCGTCAGCACCGTTTTTGGGCGCACGCCGTTGCGGGAATTCGCGGTCTGCTTCCCTGCCGTATCGTGCTTTTCATATCCGAGATGCTCGGTCATTTCCTCATCGAGCGCGGTCTCGATCACGGTCTTGGTCAGCTGCTTGAGCAGACCGTCCGGCCCGGTCAGGGACAGGCCCTGTTCCTTCGCCATTCTGACCAGCTCGCGCGCAGCGTCGCCCTCGGATACTTCTGTCTTCTTTTCAGCGGTTTTCGTACTCGGCACAGCCTCAAGTGTTGCGGCCATATCGGGCTCCTCCCCGCCAGGCTTACCGCCCGGCGTGTCGAGCCGGATACACCGTTATTTCCACAGTCCCCCGTGGTCTGCAAATTCGCGGAGGGCAGGGAAACCTTGGAGGTAGTCCCGGCATATTACGCCTCGGACGGATACTGGATACCGGACCCGAAATCGGGTGACTGGATGAAGAGCAACCCGTCCGCCGACGCAGAGTATGTCTCGGACATCAACAAGAAGCACGACGGCGGGGTCAAGAAACTGATTCGGCTCCTGAAGGCTTGGAAATACCGAAAGGGGGTCCCAATCTCCTCGTTCTACCTGGAGATGCGGGCCGCCAAGTACTCAAGTGGTGTCTCGACGTTCATCCTGATCTGGGATCTTTGCCTCATCTTGGAAGAGCTTGTCGCGCTGGAACTGGCAGCGATGAATTCGCCCGTCGCATCCGGACGCCGGATCAATCCGTGTTCTTCGGAAGCAAATCGAGCCGACGCGCTGTCCAAGACAAAGACGGCCGCCCTCCGGGCTCGACGCGCCCTTGAAGCACATAACGCCGGCAAGCCCGCTGAGGCAGTAGCGGCACTCAAATTGCTTTTTGAATTCAGCCGCTAGTCCGCCATTGCGGAACTCACAGCGAGGACCGCTGGCAGCCAGCTGTCCCCTTAGGGGAGGGGAATGCCCTCGACGATTCTCTGTCCGCAGCCGCACCAAATCCACGGGCCCAACGAGGAGATGCTGTACCAATGACAAAAGTGGACACATTACAGCGTTTCGTCCTCAGGGCGCGCCGCATTGCCTCTCACTCGTTGGCTTCCGACCGCGAAAGGCTTGTCGCACTCGCTGACTTTACGGTGGCAGGCACTCTGGCCCTGGACGGGACCTTCGAGATGCGCAGGCAGTTGCCAGACGAGGAACTCTTTGAGTCTTTGGCGGCACGCCTGAGGCCTATCCTTCTCAAGAGTGAGTCGGTGCACAACGAAAAGGTCCTTCGCGCAATCGGTAGCATTCTGGACGAGCAGGAGCAGGAATCGGCCGGTATTGATGCACTTCGTGAGGAGCTCGAGCGACTTCGAGGCGCCTGGGAAAGGCATCAGGAGTCTGATCTCCGCGTCCTGCGATACGCAGTCCAGTCGGTGAAAAACGATGGTACCGAGTCGACGCCGCAAGTGTCCGACAGCCAATTGGCAATGGCATGGCTTTACGGTGACCTCGTCCACGTGGATGTGAAAGGACCCAAGGAGTCGGGAACGCTCTTGCCGATCAAGGAGCGCTATTCCGGGGCCGTGTCCTACTTCGCAACTGTCGCCCTACTATGCGCTGAAACGTTGGATCTGGTCATGCGCCTCTCAAAGTTGGGTGTACTGGAACTCGGTAAGTAAGCCACAGACACCCCTGTCGTAGTGGGAACCGACGAGCTCATCAGCAGCGGCGTGGCCTTTTTCGCGCCAATCGATACTAAGATGCCACTGCTGGACCCAACCACTAAGTCGGCCCCTGAAGGGTTCAAGCAACTGACCATCACCGAGATGATGCGCATGGACCCGAGAAATCGCGTCCAAGTTCGGCTGGAAGCAGCGGACGGAACCACAGTGGCTGAGTATGACGCTGCCGCCACTCGCGGGCAGACAGAGAGTGGACGATATGAGTGGCGCGCCCTGATCGCGGGCTGCCTCACCTATGAGCTTTCGTTCGATCTCGGCAATAATGGCCCTACCTCACCGCGCTGCGAAGTTGTCGCCGCGCAACTGACTACAAACCGGATGGCTTTGGCGAAGTTGCGATTCGAACAAGAGGTGATGCGAAGTACTGCGATGCTGTTCATCGTGGCGGGAAAGGAGTTCTTCAGCCTTGCCATTCCAGAGGCTACGAGCGCTGATACCAGCGCCACCCAAATCTCCATTGAGTCGCTCGAAGACTTACTGGCGATCGAGGCGATCACAGGCAGCGAACTACCCTTGGCAACTGGAACGGCCACTATCCGCCAACGGGCTGTCCTGCGCACGACCAGGCTGCTATGGGAAGGTGAGTATTCGAAGGCTTGGAGGCCATCCGATATTGCCGTTCGGGGCCAGTGATATTGCCGGTGGGGGCCAGCAGTGGCGTCGGTGGGGGCCACTGGTCCCCACCGACGGTCCTGCTACTGATTCTGC
>NZ_JBNWUK010000051.1:0-2824 GCF_050563205.1 Zafaria sp. Z1313 | reverse complement strand
GGGACTGTGGAAATAACGGTGTATCCGGCTCGACACGCCGGGCGGTAAGCCTGGCGGGGAGGAGCCCGATATGGCCGCAACACTTGAGGCTGTGCCGAGTACGAAAACCGCTGAAAAGAAGACAGAAGTATCCGAGGGCGACGCTGCGCGCGAGCTGGTCAGAATGGCGAAGGAACAGGGCCTGTCCCTGACCGGGCCGGACGGTCTGCTCAAGCAGCTGACCAAGACCGTGATCGAGACCGCGCTCGATGAGGAAATGACCGAGCATCTCGGATATGAAAAGCACGATACGGCAGGGAAGCAGACCGCGAATTCCCGCAACGGCGTGCGCCCAAAAACGGTGCTGACGGAGACCACGGGCCCGGTGGAGGTGGACGTGCCGCGGGACCGGGAAGGGACCTTCTCACCGGTCATCGTCAAGAAGCGTCAGCGCCGCCTGACCGGTGTCGATGAGATGAGTTGAGTCCCGCATAGTGGTGTAGCGCGGTCGTCGAGTTCGTCCCTGGTGTGGACGTGGACGCGGCCACCGCGTGATCCTTCGAGTGATCTCTCACAACCGACTCGAAGAAGGACACACGATGACCGCTCCACACATTGTCGACCCTGCTGGGCTGCTTGGCGAAGCCCTCGCCGAGGCCAGCCCCGATCTGATGCGTTCGCTGCTGCAGACGATGATTAACGCCCTGCTCTCGGCCGACGCCGACGCCGTGGTCGGCGCCGAGTACGGCCGGCCCGGCCCGGACCGGACGGCGCAGCGCAACGGCTACCGGCACCGCCCGTTGGACACCAGGGTCGGCACGATCGACGTCGCCATCCCGAAGCTACGACAGGGGTCCTACTTTCCCGAGTGGCTGCTCGAACGCCGCAAGAGGGCCGAGACCGCTCTGATCACCGTCGTCGCTGACTGCTACCTCGCCGGCGTCAGCACGCGCCGGATGGACAAGCTCGTCAAGACGTTGGGCATCAACAGCCTGTCGAAGTCGCAGGTCTCGCGCATGGCCGCCGATCTGGACCAGCTCGTCGCGGAGTTCCGCCACCGGCCCCTCGACGAGGCTGGCCCGTTCACGTTCGTCGCCGCGGACGCGTTGACGATGAGGGTCCGCGAAGGCGGCCGAGTCGTCTCGACGGTCGCGTTGGTCGCGACCGGCGTCAACGCTGACGGTCGCCGCGAGGTCCTCGGCCTGCGGATCGCCACCAGTGAGACCGGACCGGCCTGGAACGAGTTCTTCGCCGACCTCGTCGCCCGCGGCCTGGCCGGCGTCCGGCTCGTCACCTCCGATGCCCACCCCGGGTTGAAGGACGCGGTCGCAGCGAACCTGCCCGGAGCCGCCTGGCAGCGGTGCCGCACCCACTACGCCGCGAACCTCATGTCCGTGACCCCCAAGAGCATGTGGCCGGCGGTCAAGGCGATGCTCCACAGCGTCTACGACCAGCCCGACGCACCAGCGGTCGCGGCGCAGTTCGACCGGCTCATCGACTACGTCGACGACAAGCTGCCCGACGTCGCCGAGCACCTCGCCGCCGCACGTGAGGACATCCTCGCGTTCACCAGCTTCCCCGAAGGACTGTGGCAGCAGATCTGGTCGAACAACCCCAACGAGCGCCTCAACCGCGAGATCCGCCGTCGCACCGACAGCGTCGGGATCTTCCCCAACCGCGACGCGATCATCCGTCTCGTCGGAGCTGTCCTGGCCGAGCAGACCGACGAATGGGCCGAAGGACGCCGCTACCTCGGACTCGACATCCTCGCCAAGTCCCGCCTCACCATCGTCGCCACCGGCGGCACCGACATCGACAAGGAGGACCTCCCCGCACTGACCGCCTGAACCCCGAGAGGGTCACGCAGCACTACACCACTCCAAGGGACTTGACCATGAGATGGTCCTGTCGCTCTATGCCAAGGGCCTGACCACCGGGGAAATCAGCGCGCACTTCGCCGAGATCTACGGTGCGTCCGTGTCAAAGGAGACCGTCTCGCGGATCACCGACAGGGTGCTCGACGAGATGGCCGCGTGGCAAAACCGGCCGCTGGATGAGGTCTACGCGGCGATCTTCATCGACGCCATCGTCGTCAAGGTCCGCGACGGGCAGGTCGCCAACCGGCCCGTCTACGCCGCGATCGGCGTGACGCTGGAGGGTGAGAAGGACATCCTCGGCCTGTGGGCCGGCACCGGCGGTGAGGGCGCGAAGTTCTGGATGAGCGTGCTCACCGACATCAAGAACCGCGGCGTGAAAGACACCTTCTTCCTGGTCTGCGACGGCCTCAAAGGCCTGCCCGAAGTCGTCACCAACGTCTGGCCGCTGACAACCGTGCAGACCTGCATCATCCACCTGATCCGCAATACCTTCCGCCTGGCCTCGAAGAAGGACTGGGACGCGCTCAAACGGGACGTGAAGCCCATCTACACCGCCGTGAACGCTGCGGCCGCCAGGGCGGCGTTCGAGGAGCTCACCGAGCGCTGGGGCAAGAAATACGGGGCCATCGTGCGGCTGTGGGAGAACGCGTGGGAGGAGTTCATCCCGTTCCTGGACTATGACGTGGAAATCCGGCGCGTGATCTGCTCGACCAATGCGATCGAATCCCTCAACGCCAGGTACCGGCGCGCCGTGAAGGCCCGGGGTCATTTCCCCACCGAGCAGGCTGCGCTAAAGTGCCTGTATCTGGTCACCCGATCCCTCGATCCGACCGGTGCCGGCAAGACCCGATGGGCCGTGCGTTGGAAGCCCGCTTTGAACGCCTTCGCCATCACTTTCAGCGACCGATTCCCGGCCGCTGAAAGCTACTAAAAGAAACCGCCGGATACACCGTTAATGAGATAGTCCC
>NZ_JBNWUK010000050.1:0-3337 GCF_050563205.1 Zafaria sp. Z1313 | reverse complement strand
ATGAGATGGTCCTGTCGCTCTATGCCAAGGGCCTGACCACCGGGGAAATCAGCGCGCACTTCGCCGAGATCTACGGTGCGTCCGTGTCAAAGGAGACCGTCTCGCGGATCACCGACAGGGTGCTCGACGAGATGGCCGCGTGGCAAAACCGGCCGCTGGATGAGGTCTACGCGGCGATCTTCATCGACGCCATCGTCGTCAAGGTCCGCGACGGGCAGGTCGCCAACCGGCCCGTCTACGCCGCGATCGGCGTGACGCTGGAGGGTGAGAAGGACATCCTCGGCCTGTGGGCCGGCACCGGCGGTGAGGGCGCGAAGTTCTGGATGAGCGTGCTCACCGACATCAAGAACCGCGGCGTGAAAGACACCTTCTTCCTGGTCTGCGACGGCCTCAAAGGCCTGCCCGAAGTCGTCACCAACGTCTGGCCGCTGACAACCGTGCAGACCTGCATCATCCACCTGATCCGCAATACCTTCCGCCTGGCCTCGAAGAAGGACTGGGACGCGCTCAAACGGGACGTGAAGCCCATCTACACCGCCGTGAACGCTGCGGCCGCCAGGGCGGCGTTCGAGGAGCTCACCGAGCGCTGGGGCAAGAAATACGGGGCCATCGTGCGGCTGTGGGAGAACGCGTGGGAGGAGTTCATCCCGTTCCTGGACTATGACGTGGAAATCCGGCGCGTGATCTGCTCGACCAATGCGATCGAATCCCTCAACGCCAGGTACCGGCGCGCCGTGAAGGCCCGGGGTCATTTCCCCACCGAGCAGGCTGCGCTAAAGTGCCTGTATCTGGTCACCCGATCCCTCGATCCGACCGGTGCCGGCAAGACCCGATGGGCCGTGCGTTGGAAGCCCGCTTTGAACGCCTTCGCCATCACTTTCAGCGACCGATTCCCGGCCGCTGAAAGCTACTAAAAGAAACCGCCGGATACACCGTTAATGAGATAGTCCCCAGGAGGACATGCGCCACTTCGTGGAGAAGCGTGAATAGAACTACATCTAGTCGCTTGGGACTGCTGAAGGTTTGATTGACACTTTGCCTGTGAGGATTTGATCCTTGCGGGTGGAAGGATGTTCCTCATGCCCAAAGCCTTTCCCGAAGAGTTCCGCCGCGATGTCGTGGCGGTTGCCCGCAAGGGCGAAGCGCCCATCACCCAGATCGCCAAGGATTTCGGGGTCTCACCTGCTGCCCTGCACCGCTGGATGAAGATTGCCGACAGAGAAGATGGCGTGCAGTCCGGGGCCGTGTCTGATGACGCCGCGAAGTTGCGGGAGGCCAATAAACGCATCCGGCTCCTGGAGCAGGAAGCTGAAGTCATGCGCCGTGCCGTGGCCTATCTGTCCCGGGACATCAATCCAAAAAAATGATGTACCCGCTGGTCCGCGAGCTGGCTGCCAGGGACGCCCCGATCAGGGTTCCCGTGGCAGTGTCCTGCCGGGTACTGAATTTCTCCAGACAGGCCTACTACCAGTGGGCCGCCAACCCCGTGCCCGCCCGGGACTGGGAAGAAGCCCACCTGATCAACGCCGCCATCGACCACCACCGCGACGATCCTGCCTTCGGCTACCGGTTCATCGCCGATGAGATCAACGCCGGACCCGGCCCTGTGGCCAGTGAACGCCGGATCTGGCGGCTGTGCTCCCAGAACGGCATCCTCTCGGTGATCCACCGCCGGCGCCGCTCAGCGCTCAAGGCCGGCCCTCCGGTCCACGATGACCTCATCGAACGGGACTTCAGCGCCACGGCACCGAACCGGAAATGGCTGACGGACATCACCGAGCACCACACCGGGGAAGGCAAGCTGTACCTGTGCGCGATCAAGGACCTGCATTCGAACCGGATCGTCGGGTACTCCATGGACGGGCGGATGAAAGCGTCTCTGGCCGTTGCCGCGCTGGACCACGCCGTGGCTCTCAGGAAACCGGCGGGCACGGTGGTCCACTCGGACAGAGGGTCCCAGTTCAGATCCAGAAAGTTCGTCCTGGCCCTGAACACCTACGGCCTGAACGGATCGATGGGCCGGGTAGGGGCATGCGGTGACAATGCAGCGATGGAATCGTTCTTCTCCCTGCTGCAAAAGAACGTCCTGAACCGGAAACGATGGGAGACCCGGGCCGAGCTCCGGCTGGCCATCACGACCTGGATCGAGCGCAGCTACCACCGCAAACGCCGTCAACGTGCCCTCGGACGGCTGACACCAATCGAGTTTGAGACAATAAAAAACGCGGCCTCAGCCGCGTAAGAAATTATCAACCCCAGCTGTCAACTAAACCTTCAGCAGTCCCAACCCCAGCTGTCAACTAAACCTTCAGCAGTCCCCTTACCTCTTCCCGACAAAGCAATTACTGGCTTCTCAACGTCCTCGTCCAAAAGGAAGGACGCGCCGGGGACTATCTCATTAACGGTGTATCCGGCGGTTTCTTTTAGTAGCTTTCAGCGGCCGGGAATCGGTCGCTGAAAGTGATGGCGAAGGCGTTCAAAGCGGGCTTCCAACGCACGGCCCATCGGGTCTTGCCGGCACCGGTCGGATCGAGGGATCGGGTGACCAGATACAGGCACTTTAGCGCAGCCTGCTCGGTGGGGAAATGACCCCGGGCCTTCACGGCGCGCCGGTACCTGGCGTTGAGGGATTCGATCGCATTGGTCGAGCAGATCACGCGCCGGATTTCCACGTCATAGTCCAGGAACGGGATGAACTCCTCCCACGCGTTCTCCCACAGCCGCACGATGGCCCCGTATTTCTTGCCCCAGCGCTCGGTGAGCTCCTCGAACGCCGCCCTGGCGGCCGCAGCGTTCACGGCGGTGTAGATGGGCTTCACGTCCCGTTTGAGCGCGTCCCAGTCCTTCTTCGAGGCCAGGCGGAAGGTATTGCGGATCAGGTGGATGATGCAGGTCTGCACGGTTGTCAGCGGCCAGACGTTGGTGACGACTTCGGGCAGGCCTTTGAGGCCGTCGCAGACCAGGAAGAAGGTGTCTTTCACGCCGCGGTTCTTGATGTCGGTGAGCACGCTCATCCAGAACTTCGCGCCCTCACCGCCGGTGCCGGCCCACAGGCCGAGGATGTCCTTCTCACCCTCCAGCGTCACGCCGATCGCGGCGTAGACGGGCCGGTTGGCGACCTGCCCGTCGCGGACCTTGACGACGATGGCGTCGATGAAGATCGCCGCGTAGACCTCATCCAGCGGCCGGTTTTGCCACGCGGCCATCTCGTCGAGCACCCTGTCGGTGATCCGCGAGACGGTCTCCTTTGACACGGACGCACCGTAGATCTCGGCGAAGTGCGCGCTGATTTCCCCGGTGGTCAGGCCCTTGGCATAGAGCGACAGGACCATCTCAT
>NZ_JBNWUK010000005.1:0-209516 GCF_050563205.1 Zafaria sp. Z1313 | reverse complement strand
ATGAGATGGTCCTGTCGCTCTATGCCAAGGGCCTGACCACCGGGGAAATCAGCGCGCACTTCGCCGAGATCTACGGTGCGTCCGTGTCAAAGGAGACCGTCTCGCGGATCACCGACAGGGTGCTCGACGAGATGGCCGCGTGGCAAAACCGGCCGCTGGATGAGGTCTACGCGGCGATCTTCATCGACGCCATCGTCGTCAAGGTCCGCGACGGGCAGGTCGCCAACCGGCCCGTCTACGCCGCGATCGGCGTGACGCTGGAGGGTGAGAAGGACATCCTCGGCCTGTGGGCCGGCACCGGCGGTGAGGGCGCGAAGTTCTGGATGAGCGTGCTCACCGACATCAAGAACCGCGGCGTGAAAGACACCTTCTTCCTGGTCTGCGACGGCCTCAAAGGCCTGCCCGAAGTCGTCACCAACGTCTGGCCGCTGACAACCGTGCAGACCTGCATCATCCACCTGATCCGCAATACCTTCCGCCTGGCCTCGAAGAAGGACTGGGACGCGCTCAAACGGGACGTGAAGCCCATCTACACCGCCGTGAACGCTGCGGCCGCCAGGGCGGCGTTCGAGGAGCTCACCGAGCGCTGGGGCAAGAAATACGGGGCCATCGTGCGGCTGTGGGAGAACGCGTGGGAGGAGTTCATCCCGTTCCTGGACTATGACGTGGAAATCCGGCGCGTGATCTGCTCGACCAATGCGATCGAATCCCTCAACGCCAGGTACCGGCGCGCCGTGAAGGCCCGGGGTCATTTCCCCACCGAGCAGGCTGCGCTAAAGTGCCTGTATCTGGTCACCCGATCCCTCGATCCGACCGGTGCCGGCAAGACCCGATGGGCCGTGCGTTGGAAGCCCGCTTTGAACGCCTTCGCCATCACTTTCAGCGACCGATTCCCGGCCGCTGAAAGCTACTAAAAGAAACCGCCGGATACACCGTTAATGAGATAGTCCCTCCGGATCCGCGTGATTCCGCGGATGAATCGAGGTGGTGGGAAGTGGAGGGAATTTCGCGCCGGCCGGGCGCACCAGGGATCCCGGTGCCGCACATCGCGGCTCGCAGGAGCCCCCTGGGGCCCCGGAGGGCGGCATCGGGCCCTCCGGGGAGGGAAGTGGAGGGTCCCGTGGTGGGAAAGGGAGGGACCCGTGGCGGGGTGCGGAGTCACCCGTGGTGGGAAGTGGAGGAGTCCGGGCCGGGGAGCGGCGGACCCGCGGCGGAAGGTGGAGGAAGCCGTGGCGGGGTGCCAAGTCACCCGGAGACGACGGAAGGCAGGACCCGTCGGGTCCTGCCTTCCGTCTGCTCTACGACCGCGCCCTGGGGCCCGGACGCCCGGGGTTACTGGTCGTCGCGGCGGCGCGCGTCCCAGCGCGATTCGAGGTCCGCCATGAAGGAGCTCTTGGCGCCCGCGTTCTTCGGGGCCTTCGAGCCGCCGCCGAGCGCGTTGCGCGAAACGGCGATGTAGACGCCTCCGCACATCAAGGCGAAGCCGACGACTCCGACCGGGATCCACTGGCTCGAAACGCCCAGGATCAGGACGACGATGCCCACGACGGCCAGCAGCGCGCCAATGGCGATGTTGCGGGTCGAATACCCGCCCGGGGACGTGTTGGACTTCATGGACGACGCGAAGCGGTGGTCCTCATGCAGTTGCTTCTCCAACTGCTCGAGCAGGCGCTGCTCGTGTTCGGAAAGCGGCATGGTCCCTTCCCCGTTCCCCTGGTGGCGTGCGGGCCGCCTACGGCCCCTTACCCTATTCAACGTCGTTCCCGCCGGTGTTGTTCCGGCCGGTCAATCCCCCCGTATGTGACGGGGTTCCTGCTGGTTCCTCAAGGATAGTCCCGGATCCGTCCCCCGCGGTAGTCGAAGGACCCCGCCGGCGCAGCCGGCGGCCCCGCACCGCGTCAGCCCGTCCCCTCGTCCCCCCGGACGGGGTCCGTGGGGGAAGGACCGCCGGGGGTGCCCTCCCCGTCCGGCAACAGGGCCGCGGGGCGGACGCGCTGTCCGGGGAACCGGGCCCGCACCTGGTCCATGGCGGCCTCGGCCTGGCGCCAGTTGGCGTCGCTGCGGTTGAACGTGAGCTGGTAGGCGCCGCCCGATTCGTGCAGCTGTTCGGCCCGCACACCAATCAGCCGCACGGCCTGGGGCAGCGGGGCGAGCGAGTCCAGCAGGCCCCGCGCGGCGGCGCCGATCTCCGCCGCCGAGTCCGTGGGCTGGGTGAGTCGACGGCTGCGGGAGAGCGTCGAGAAGTCGGCGTAGCGAAGCTTCAGGGCCACGGTGCCGGCCTCGCGCCCCGCATCCCGCAGGCGCTCGGCCACGCGGTGCGAGAGCCGCAGGAGCTCCCGGTGCAGCCGGCCGGCCTCGCGCGTGTCCTCGGCGAACGTCTCCTCGGCGCCGATGCTCTTCTCCTCCCGCACGGGTTCGACCGCCCGGTCGTCGAGCCCCCAGGCGAGGTCGTGCAAGTGGGCCCCCTGGACGCCGAGCATCTTCTCCAGGGCCGGGCGCGGCATCTGGGCGAGGTCCCGGACGGTCGCCAGGCCGGCGCGTTCGAGGACGGCCGCCGTCTTCGCCCCGACGCCCCACAGCGCCGTCACGGGAAGGGCCTGGAGGAACTCGACCGTGCGCGCCGGCTCCACCACGAGGAGCCCGTCCGGCTTGGCACGCGTGGAGGCCACCTTGGCCACGAACTTGTTCCGCGCCACTCCCACGCTGGCCGGCAGGCCCAGCTCGTCCCTCAGCCGGCGCCGGATGAGCGTCCCGATGGCCGCGGGATGCCCCAGCCTCCGCTGGCTCCCCGTGACGTCGAGGAAGGCCTCGTCGACGCTGACCGGCTCCACGAGCGGCGTGATCTCTCGGAAGAGGTCCATGATGCGCCGTGACACCGCCGAGTAGCCCGCATGCCGTGGCTCGAGCACAACGGCGTGGGGCGCGAGCCGCAGGGCGACCGCCATCGGCATGGCCGAGCGCACTCCGAGCGCCCGGCATTCATAGGAGGCCGAGAGGACCACGGAGCGGCCCGCCGGGTGCCCCACGATGACCTGGCGGCCCCGCAGCTCGGGGCGGTCGAGGAGCTCGACCGAGACGAAGAACGCGTCCATGTCCACGTGCAGGACGGCGCGGAGTCGCTCGGTTCCGGTCATCCTCCCATGGTAGGCGCGGCCCCCGACGGAAACGGATCGCTACAGTAGAGGGGTACGATGCCCGGCCCCCGCGGGGCGTCCCACCCTTGAGGCAGATGGATGACATGAGCGACCCCTCCGTGGACACCACACTCCCCCGGCCCGATGCCTCCCGCTACGCCGAGGCGGTCGACGGCGCCCTGACGGCGTTCCTCGACGGGCAGCTGCGGGCCATCCGGGACATCGCGGAACCGGCCGGCGAACTCATCGTGGGCCTGCAGGAACTCGTGCGCGGGGGCAAGCGGATGCGCCCCCGCTTCGCCTATTGGGGCTTCGCCGGCGCCGGAGGCGATCCGGGCGATCCGCTCATCGTCCAGGCCGGGGCCGCGCTCGAGCTCTTCCAGGCCGCGGCGCTGATCCACGACGACCTGATCGACCGCTCCGACACCCGCCGCGGCCGCCCCAGCATGCACCGGCGATTCGAGGCGATCCACCGCGGCAGCGGGTGGCAGCGCGATGCCGGCCGCTTCGGCGAGGCGGCGGCCGTGCTGGCCGGGGACCTCTGCCTGTCCTTCAGCGAACAGCTGTTCGGGACCATCCATCCCCTGCGCCCGGCGGCCCGGGAGATCTTCGACCGCATGCGCACCGAGGTCATGGCCGGCCAGTTCCTGGACGTCCTGGAGGAGTCGGCAGGCCCGTCGCAGGATCCCGCCGAGGCGGCCGGCCGCGCACGGCGCATCCTGCGCTACAAGTCGGCGAAGTACTCGGCCGAGAACCCCCTGCTGCTGGGCGGCGCCCTGGCCGGGGCCTCCGACGAGCTGCTCGCCGCGTACTCCGCCTACGCGCTGCCGCTCGGCGAGGCGTTCCAGCTGCGCGACGACATCCTGGGCGTCTTCGGCGATCCCGCCCAGACGGGCAAGCCGGCGGGCGACGACCTGCGCGAGGGGAAGCGGACCGAGCTCGTGGCCCACGCGGTCATGATGTCCCCGCCCGCCGACCGCGACTTCATCAACGCCCGGCTCGGCGCCGAGGACCTCACCGACGGGGAGGTCGCCAGGCTCCGGGACATCCTGCGCGGGGCGGGAGCGCTGGAGGCCACCGAGGCGTCGATCGCCGGGCTCTCCGCGCAGGCTTTCGCCGCGCTCGAGGCCATGCCCGTGGACGAGGCCCACCGCGCGGCGCTCCGCGCGCTCGGCGAGGCCGCCATCACCCGGGTCAAGTAGGCCCGCCAGCGGGTCCTACCAGGCGAGGGCCTGGGCGCGCCGCCTGATCTCCGTCTTCCGCCCCTCGCGCAGCGCCTGGATGGGACTGCCGCCGAGCGACTCGTCCTCCGTGAAGAGCCACGCCAGCAGCTCCTCGCCGCTGAAGCCCGAGTCCACGAGGACCGTGATGGTGCCCTTGAGGCTGTCCACGAGGTGCCCGTCCTGGATGAAGGCCGCGGGGATGGCCCGGATCTTGTTGTCGCCGATGCGGTGCGCGACGACCGAGCGGTCGTCGATCAGGCTGTGCACCTTCTTCAGGGGAAGCCCCAGCTGCTCTGCGGCCTCGGGGAGGGACAGCCATTCGGAGACGCGTTCTTCGAGAGTACTCACCCCCTTAGGGTGCCACATCGGGGACGTTGAACACGCCGAATGCACCCCATGACCAGTTCAAACGGGCTTTTGTGTTAGCCGTGCATCGTGTAGATTCTCTCAAGTCACACTTGCAACACTGGTCACACAGGCAACTGGCGCCCTGCCTGGCGCCGTCTGGTGGCTGGTCGGCCGCTGCCGCCCTGAACAGAGGACCCTTCCATGCCAGAGCCCCGCACTGCTCACCCGCGTGCCACACGCCCAGACCAGATCAGCACCCGGACCCACCGCGCCCTCGGGATGAGCGGAGCCGTCGCGGCCGCGGCGATCCCCGCCGTCGTCCTGTCCGGGCTCGCCGCCGCGCCGGCCACGGCCGCCCCCGCGACGACCACGGTCCTGGCCCCGAAGGCGGCGTCCGCGGCCAACATCGCCGCGGCGCAGCAGCGGATCGCCGCGGACCGCGTCGCGGCCGCCGTTCCCACCCGCCTGACGGTCGCCGCCTCGGTGCCCGCGAGCGTCGTGGTCCGCAGCGGCGACACGCTCTCGCACATCGCGGCCCGCCACAAGGTCTCCCTCGCCACGATCCTGAAGGCCAACAACATCAAGGCCACGGACATCATCCGCCCCGGCCAGGTCATCAAGCTCAAGGGCACCTCCACCGCGGCCCCCGCGGCCAAGGCCGCCACCCCGGCCGCTGCGCCGGCCGCGAAGACCTACACCGTGGTCGCCGGCGACACGCTCTCCCACATCGCGGCACGCCACAAGGTCTCCCTCGCCACGATCCTGTCGGCGAACAACATCAAGGCCACCGACATCATCCGCCCCGGACAGAAGCTGACCGTGGGCAACGCCCCCGCGTCCTCCACCCCGGCCCCCGCGGCGAAGGCACCGGCGGCCAAGGCCCCCGCGGCCGCGGCGCCCGCACCGGCCGCCAAGACCTACACCGTCGTCTCCGGCGACACGCTCTCCGGGATCGCCTCCCGGCACAACATCGCGCTCTCGGTCCTCCTGCAGGCCAACAACCTCAGCAGCACCACCGTCATCCACCCGGGCCGCAAGCTCACGATCAGCGGCGGCACGGTCTCCTCGACGTCCTCGTCCTCCACGGAGGCCCGGCCGCAGCTGGTCCCGAGCACGTTCCTGCACTACAAGTACCCGGCGTCCACCGTGAAGTCGGCCAACGACAACAAGTACGAGCTGCTCTCCCGCAATCTGCCCAACCGCGAGCAGATGAAGCAGATCATCGTCAGCACTGCGAACTCGATGGGCGTCGATCCGTCCCTCGCGCTCGCGCACGCCTACCAGGAGTCCGGGTTCAACATGGCCGCGGTCTCCCCGGCCAATGCGATCGGCGCCATGCAGGTCATCCCCACGTCGGGCGAATGGGCCTCGCAGCTCGTCGGCCGCCAGCTGGACCTGCTCGACCCGCACGACAACGCCGTGGCCGGCGTCGCGATCATCCGCTCCCTGCAGCGCACGAGCGCGACGAAGGAGATTGGCATCGCCTCCTACTACCAGGGGGCCGGCTCCGTGAAGCGCAACGGCATGTACAGCGACACCAAGCGCTACGTGGCCAGCGTCCTGGCGCACCAGAAGACCTTCAAGTAGGTCCTGGGGCCGTCTCCGGCCGCTGGATCCCGTACGACGGCGGGGCTCCCCCGGGAGCCCCGCCGTCGGCGCGTCGGGGCCCGCCTTCACGGATCGCGGCAACCGGGTCGCGTGGCGTCGCCGTCCCGCCGCGCGTCGTGGGTGGGCGGAGGCCCGGGCCGCATGCCCGACGCCCGGGCACGCGGGCGCGGCCCCGGCGTCGTCCTCCGCGCCGTCCCCCGGCTCAGGCCGCGGCGACCGGCAGGTCGAGGACGACGCGGGTCCCGCCCCCGGGGCGCTTCGCCCAGGCGATGCTGCCGGCGAGCTCGGAGGTCACGAGCGTGCGCACGATCTGCAGGCCGAGGCCCTCGTGGCCCGGCTGGCCGTCGAGGCCCACGCCGTCGTCCTCGACCGTGACGGAGAGGCGGGGGGTCCCATCCGGATCCGTCCGCCGCTCGGCCCCCAGCGAGACCGTGCCGTCCCGCTCCCCGAGCCCGTGTTCGACGGCGTTGGAGACGAGCTCGTTGATGACGAGCGAGAGCGGCGTGGCCAGCTCGCTCGGCAGGCCGCCGAAGCTGCCCGTCCGCTCCGTGCGCACGACCTGCCCCGGCGAGGCGACCTCGGCCGCGAGCCTGAACTGGCGGTCGATCAGCTCGTCGAAGTCCACGTTCTGCGTCAGCCCCTGCGACAGGGTCTCGTGCACGAGCGCGATCGTCGCGACCCGGCGCATCGCCTGGTCCAGCCCCAGGCGGCCCTCCTCCGACTGCATGCGCCGCGACTGCATCCGCAAGAGCGCCGCCACCGTCTGGAGGTTGTTCTTCACGCGGTGGTGGATCTCGCGGATCGTGGCGTCCTTGGACACGAGCTCCATCTCGCGGCGGCGCAGCTCCGTCACGTCGCGGCACAGCACGATCGCCCCGTAGCGAGTGGTGCCGTCACGCAACGGGATGGCGCGCAGCGACAGGCTCACGCCGCGCGATTCGACCTCCGTGCGCCACGGCATCTTGCCCGTGACGACGAGCGGAAGCGACTCGTCCACGAGCCGGCGGTCCTTGAGCAGCCCCGTCGTGACCTCGGCCAGCGAGCGGCCCTCGAGCCCGTCGATGCCGCCGAGGCGCCGGTACGCGGAGACCCCGTTGGGGCTCGCGTACTGCACGATCCCGTCGGCGTCCAGCCGGATCATCCCGTCGCCGACGCGTGGCGCGCCCCTGCGGGAACCGGTGGGCATCGAGAAGTCCGGCCACAGGCCCTGCGAGGACATCTTCAAGAGGTCCTGCGCGCACTTGCGGTAGGTCAGCTCGAGCCGCGAGGGCAGGCGCGTCCCGCCGAGGTCCGAGTGGCACGTGACGACGGCGAGCGAGCGCCCGTTGCGCCGCATCGGGACGGCCTCGACCCGCATGCCGGTCCCGATCCCGTCGTGGTCCTCCCCCGCGCGCTGGACCACGCCCGTGCGGAAGGCCTCGTCGACGAGGGGCTTGAGGTCCATGCGGATCCGCTCGCCCACGAAGTCGGTGTGGAACACCGTGTGGCTCGTCGACGGCCGCACGTGCGCGAGCGCGACGTAGGTCCCGTCCGGGCCCGGGTGCCACAGCACCAGGTCGGCGAACGCGAGGTCGGCGACGAGCTGCCAATCGCCGACGAGGAGGTGCAGCCATTCCTCGTCGCCCGGCCCGAACTCGGCGTGTTCCCGGACGGGATCGGTGAACGTGGCCAAGCTACCTCCGGACGATCGAGCGCAGCAGACGCAGGGCCACGGACAGGGAGGCCATGTCGTCGCGTTCGAGGCTGTTGACCTCGTCGAACATGCTCTTCACGCGGCCGAGGTTGTCGGCATTGCGCTCCTCCCACGCCTCGAGCCGCGCCACGGGGTCCGCCTCGTCCGGCGCCGCGGCGATCGCGGCCTGGGTGATGTCGACGGCGGTCGAGTACAGGTCGTCGCGCAGGGCCGCACGGGCCAGCGCCTCCCACCGGTCCCCGCGCGGCAGCTTGGTGATGCGCTCGAGGAGCGGATCCACGCCGAAGCGGTCGAAGACCACGTAGTAGACCTCGGCGACCTCCCGGGCCGGCAGCCCGGCCTCGCGGGCCGCGAGCGTGACGTCGAGCAGCGCGTAGCTCTCGAACTGCTGGGCCCAGCGCTCGGCGAGCGGCTCGGGCAGTCCCCAGGACAGCGCCTCCCCGCGCCACTCGGCCACGCGCGCGGCGTCGCGGCCGCGGAGCAGCGTCCCGAGCTCGGCGCGCAGCTCCAGGACGGTCTCGCGGAACGCGTCGATGTCCTCCTGCACCGAGCTGCCGCGGCCCACGTGGGCGATGAACCAGCGCGTCGCCCGGTCCAGCAGGCGGCGCATGTCCAGCTGGATCTGGCACCAGCGCTCGGTCGGGAAGTGGGCCGGCAGCTCCTTGACCTGCTCCATGAAGGAATCCAGGTCGAAGATCTCGCGCAGCGCGGTGAACGCCCGCGCGACGATGGCCTCGGGCGCGCTCGTCTCCTCCATGGTGCGGAAGGCGTACGTGATGCCGCCGAGGTTCACGACGTCGTTGGCGACGACCGTCGAGATGATCTCCCGGCGCAGCGGGTGGGCCAGCACCTCCTCCGGGAAGCGCTCGCTCAACTGCGGCGGGAAGTAGTCCAGCAGGGTGCGGTCGAAGTACGGGTCGTCGGCCAGGTCGCTGGCCGCGAGGGCCGTGGCGAGCTGGATCTTCGCGTACGCGACGAGGACGGACAGCTCCGGTGCCGTCAGGCTCTGGCCGGCGGCACGGCGCTCCTCCAGCTCGGTCGACGACGGCAGGAACTCGATCTCCCGGTCCAGGTCCGCCGAGCGCTCGAGCCAGTCCATGAGCCGTTCGAAGCTCGGGGACCACTCGGTGAGCTTCTGCTTGTCGTTGACGAGCAGGATGTTCTGGTCGACGTTGGTGCGCAGCACGAGCCGCGAGACCTCGTCCGTCATGGACGCGAGGAAGCCCGCGCGTTCCGCGGCGTCGAGCCGGCCGGCGGCGACGAGCCGGTCGACGAGGATCTTGATGTTCACCTCGTGGTCGGAGCAGTCGACGCCGGCGGAGTTGTCGATCGCGTCGGTGTTGAGGATGACGCCGTTGAGCGCGGCCTCGATGCGGCCGAGCTGGGTCATGCCCAGGTTGCCGCCCTCCCCCACGACGCGGGCGCGCAGCTGGGAGCCGTCGACGCGGATCGAGTCGTTGGCGCGGTCCCCGACCTCGGCGTGGGTCTCCGCCGATGCCTTGACGTAGGTGCCGATGCCGCCGTTGTAGAGGAGGTCGACCGGCGCGGCGAGGATGGAGCGGAGCAGCTCCGGGGGGGTCAGCGACGTCGTGCCGTCCGGGAGCCCGAGCACGGCCCGGACCTCGTCGGAGACCGGGATCGTCTTGGCGTGGCGCGGGTAGATGCCGCCGCCGGCGCTGAGCAGCGCGGCGTCGTAGTCCTCCCAGCTCGAGCGGGGCAGGGCGAAGAGCCGCTCCCGCTCGACGAAGGACGCCTCGGGATCGGGGTCCGGGTCGAGGAAGATGTGCCGGTGGTCGAACGCCGCGACGAGCTTGATGTGGCGCGAGCGCAGCATGCCGTTGCCGAAGACGTCGCCGCTCATGTCACCGATGCCGACGACCGTGAACTCCTCGGACTGGGTGTCGAGGTCCAGCTCGGTGAAGTGGCGGCGGACGGATTCCCACGCGCCGCGGGCCGTGATGCCCATGGCCTTGTGGTCGTAGCCGATCGAGCCTCCGGAGGCGAACGCGTCGCCGAGCCAGTGGCCCAGTTCGAGCGAGATCTCGTTGGCGATGTCGGAGAAGCTCGCCGTTCCCTTGTCCGCGGCGACGACGAGGTAGGTGTCGTCGCCGTCGAGCCGCACGACGTCGCGCGGCGGGACCACGGTCTCGACCCCGTCCACGGCGACCATGTTGTCCGTGATCTCGAGCAGCGCGCGGATGAAGATCCGGTAGGCGGCCTTGCCCGCCTCCATCCAGGCGTTCCGGTCCACCGCCGGGTCCGGGAGCTGCTTCGCGAAGAAGCCGCCCTTGGCCCCCGTGGGGACGATCACGGCGTTCTTGACCATCTGCGCCTTGACCAGGCCCAGGATCTCGGTGCGGAAGTCCTCGCGCCGGTCGGACCAGCGCAGTCCTCCGCGGGCCACCTCGCCGAAGCGCAGGTGGACGCCCTCGACCACCGGGGAGTACACCCAGATCTCGTACTTGGGCCGGGGGAACGGCGCGCCGTCGATCCGTGCCGGGGACATCTTGAAGGCGAGGTGGACGGCGCCCTGGAAGTAGTTCGTGCGCAGCGTCGCGTCGATGACGTTGACGAAGCGCCGCAGGAGGCGGTCCGCGTCCAGGGTGGGCACCTGCTCCAGCGCGGCGTCGAGTCCGTCCCGCGCCGCGGCGATCCGCCCGGCGCGGTCGGCGTCGTCGAGCCCGGGGTCGAACGTGGACTCGAAGAGCGCGACGAGGCCCTTGGCGACCTCGGGGTTGGCCAGCAGCGTGTCGGCGATGAAGCCGTAGGAGTTGGCCATCCCCAGCTGGCGGAGGTACTTGGCGTAGCTGCGCAGGATCGCGACCTGCCGCGAGCGCAGTCCTTCCTTGAGGATCAGCCGGTCGAAGCCGTCCGACTCGGCCAGGCCCAGCGAGACCGCACCGTAGGCCTCGGCGAGCAGCTCCTGCGTCGCGAGCGGATCCGCGCCGTCGGGGTAGCGCAGGCCCAGGTCGTACAAGTGGAAGCTGCGGCCGTCGCCGCGGGAGATCTCGAAGGGCTTCTCGTCCACCACCTCGAGGCCGAGGTTGCCCAGCACGGGCAGGATCCGGGTCAGCGAGAGCGGTTCGGCCAGGTAGAGCTTGAGCCGCGCGTCGATCCCGTGGCCGCGCCGTGCCGCGGCGGGCACGTAGACCTTGACGACGGGCCCCGCATGCGCGGGGTCGTCGTGGGCCGCGAACCGCTCGATGTCCTCGAGCGCGTCCTCGATCTCGAAGTCGACGCGGTAGGCGGCCGGGAAGGCCTCCGCCCAGCGCCGGGACAGCGTCGTGGCCTCCGCGCCGCCGTAGGAGCCGCGGACGGCCTCGTCGATGCCCTCGGACCAGGAGCGGACGGCGCGGACGAGCCGCGGCTCCAGCTCCGCCCGGCCGATCGCCGGGACGGATCCACCGCGGGGCAGGCGGATGCGGTAGAAGAGGCGGACCAGCGCGGAATCGCTCATCCGCACCTCGTAGTCCACCGTCTCGGAGGAGAAGGCCTTCTTCAGCTCCTCCTCGATCCGCAGGCGGACCGCGGTCGTGTAGCGGTCGCGGGGCAGGAACACGAGCGCGGACATAAAGCGCCCGTAGATGTCCGGCCGCAGGAACAGGCTCGTGCGGCGGCGCTCCTGCAGGCGCAGGATCCCGAGGACGGTCTCGAGCAGGTCCGGGATCTCGATCTGGAACAGCTCGTCGCGGGGGTAGGACTCGAGGATCGTCAGCAGGTCCTTGCCCGAGTGCGAGTCGGGCGCGAAGCGCGAGGCCTTCAGGACGGCGTCGACCTTCTCCCGCACGACGGGGATGCTGCGCACCGAGCGCGTGTACGCGCTCGAGGCGAAGAGCCCGATGAAGCGGCGCTCTCCGTTGACGTTGCCCTCGGGGTCGAAGCTCTTGACGCCGATGTAGTCGAGGTACACGCCGCGGTGCACGGTCGAGCGCGAGTTGGCCTTCGTGATGACGAGGGCCCGCTTCTCGCGGGCCTTGGCGCGCCCGGATTCGGTCAGGTGCTGGATGAGCCCGGACGACGGCGGCTTCCGGAGCATGCCGAGGCCGCTCTCCTGGCGCACGCGCAGGACGTCTTCGCCGTCCTCGGAGGCGAGGTCGTACTCGCGGTAGCCGAGGAAGGTGAAGTTCCCGTCGTCGAGCCAGCGCAGCAGCTCGACGGCGCTGCGCAGGTCGGGGATGTCCTCTCCTCCGCGGACCGAGCCGAGCGAATCGGCGATCTCATGGGCCTTGGCGCGCATGGCGCGCCAGTCCTCGACGGAGACGCGCACGTCCTCGAGGACGGACTCGAGGCCCTCGACGAGCGCGGCGGCCTGCTCGGAGGTCGGCTCGCCGCCGATCTCGATGGCGATCCAGGACTCGATCTGGGAGTGGCCGTCGCCGTCGGTCATAAAGCGCGCGAGGTTCGGCAGGGCGGCCGTGTCGCCGCTGGAGATCGGATTGGCGGTCGCGACGGCCTCGAGGCGCGTCAGGCTGCCGTCGCCGTCGGAGCGGCGGGCGATGAAGACGGGGTGGACGACGAGGTTGATGGCCTGCTTCTGCCGCACCAGCTCGGCCGTGACCGAGTCGACGAGGAAGGGCATGTCGTCGGTGACCACGTAGACGACGGACGTAGAGCCGTGCGTTCCGATCGCGACGCGGGCCGCGCCGCGGGGCCGCGCGAAGCCGGTCTCGAGGTGCGCCCCGACGCGCGACTCGAGCTCACCGGGAGGATAGGCCCGCGCATCCTCGTCCGCCAAGTGGCCGTAGTAGGTGTCAACAAAGGTGGGAGTGAGTGTTTCAGCGATAAACCCTGTGGCCATGCTGGACCCCGACGACATCAAAGAACGCCTCCGTAGAAGGATGTCGACCGCGCCGTTGCGGTCATGTACAAGGGCAAGCCTAACGTCCTGCGGCGGCTGGGTCACATCCCCTCCGGCCCCCGTCCCGCTCAGCGCCGGAACGCGCCCACGCGGCGTTGGACGCCGTGTCCGGCGAGGCCCGCGATCGCGGCCCGCAGGCGGCTGTCGGGGAACGACTCGGCGAGGGCGCTGCCGGCCAGCAGGGCCGCGTCGACGGCGTCGGGATCCCATGGCAACCAGCCCGTGATGGGCAGCCCGGGGCCGAAGCGCTCCCACGTCTCGCGGAGCTGGCGCTCGGGCTTGCGACCGAGGGCGGCGCCCTTGACCTTGTTGAAGACGATGTTCGGGCGGACCGTCGGCAGTACCTCCTGCAGCGCCTCGAGCGCCTTGATCAGCCGCGGCACGCCGACGCTGTCCGCCTGGCCCACGGCCACGACCTCGTCCGCGGCCTCGAGGACCGCCAGGGCCGCGCCGTTGCGCTGCGGCGCGGCGGTGTCGAAGCTCAGGTCCTCGTCGAGCTCCAGGTAGGCGGACGTGTCGACGACGACGAGATCGACCTGGCGGCGGGCGAAGTCGAGGACGCGCCCGAGGGCGGCCGCGCGCAGCTCGGGCCAGCGCTGGGCCCGGGGCAGCCCCGTGGCGATGCGCAGCCGCGTTCCGGCGACGGCGACGACCGGGCACGCGCGCTCGAAGCCGGCCGCGTCCAGGACGCCCTGGTCCGCGAGCCGGCAGAGCTGCGCCGCTCCCGCGGACTCGTCGAGCAGACCGAGGTGCACGCCGGCGCTCGCGCCGTAGGTGTCGGCGTCCACGAGCAGGACGCTCCGGCCGGCCTGCGCCGATTCCACGGCGAAGTTGACCGCGACGGTGGTGCGGCCCGGGGACCCCGTGGGACCCCAGACCGCCACGACCCGGCCCTTCGGGCGTTCGGCCCGGGCGCCATCGCGGTCCCCGGGCCGGTGCCCGGCGGCCGCCACGGGGCCCGGACCGCGGCCGGCCTCCTGTTCGAGGAGCTCCGTCACGGCATGCTCGTCCGCCTCCACGGGGAGGCAGTGCGCACCGAGGCCGGCGAGCCGCGCCCGTTCCCCGTCGTCGTCGACGAGGACGACGACGGTGGCACCGAGCCCCGTGAGCGCGTCGACGAGGGGCGCCTCGACCTCGCTGGCCGGCCCGGCCAGGAGCGCCGCATCGGCGAGTCCGGACTCGGCGAGCGCCGCGATCTCGGCCAGCTCGTCGGTCCTGCGGACGACGGTCACGCGGCCGCGCAGGGCCTCGATGCGGTCGCCGAGGCCGAGCTCGTCGGCCCACAGGGCGACCGAGACGGTCACGGTTCCTCCCCGGTCGGGTTGAACACCACGGTGACGCGGGCGTCGTTGGCGAGGACGCCGAGGAGGCCGCCGAGCCGCGAGTCCTCGACGAGCACCTCGAGCACGACGCCGTCGCTCGCGCCGAAGCCGCTCTCGAGGGGACGGATCGCCGCGACCTCCGTGGCGGGCAGGACGAGCTCGGGTTCGGCGTAGGCGTTGGCGGCCCGGTCGCGGGTCGAGGCCCAGATGTCCACGCGGCTGCCGGCGACCACGGCCTGTGGCAGGGACTGGGCGACCTCGATGGTCACGGGCTTGCGGTTGCCGGGGTCGTGGCGGCCGACGGCTCCGCGCGCCACGAGCTCGCCGGCCCGGATCAGCTCGGTGGCCTGGAGCCCGTCCAAGGCGTCGCCGGCGGGCAGGTAGCCGTCCTCGAGCCCGTCGAGCCGGACGTCGGCGACGGTCAGCCGGGAGGGGTCGATCTTCTCCCCCAGGGAGATGTCCTCCTTGGCGACGAACACCGGCGCGGTGCGGTCGAGCGAGGAGACGAGGGCGACGACCCCGGCGACCGACGCGGCGATGAGCAGGATGCCGACCAGCAGACGCGGATCGCGCCACCCCGGGCGGCGCAGCCTGCGCGCCTCGTTCTCCGCCTTGCCTGCAGACGACACGGCCTTCCCCCTGTTTCCCGGACGCGCGTCCGTTGCCCTGACTTGTCAGCACGGCGACACGCCGGCTTCATGCATCGACTTTATTGGTCAAGGCGGCAATCCACCAACCGGAGCGGGTCCGGCTGTGGACGAGCGGGGTCAGGCGATGCGCCGCAGGGCCGCGAGCGCCCCGAGGGGAACCAGGAGCGTGGACCGCACCTCGGGCGATCTGCGGTACTCGGAGGCGTCATGGACGGCGAGCTGCAGGTAATCCGTCCCGACATGGTCCAGCGTCCCGGTGCCGAGGACATCCCCGTCGCGGGAGTGCAGGACGACGACGGCCCGGTCCCGGACCACGGCGCGCAGGGCCATCCGCAGGCTGACCTTGGAGCGGCGGGGTCCCTCCGGCGCCACGCGGGCACCCACTCCCTCGAGGCTGCGCAGCGCGGGCGTCGGCAGGAGGTACTCCCCCGCACCCGATTCGATTGCGAGCCAGCCCTCGCCCACGTGGCGCAGGGTGCCCTGAAGCCGCAGGCCGCCCAGCGCCACGACCGTGACCAGTCCGCCTTCGTGTCCCGCGAGCCGCCCGGCGAGCGGGAGCTGCGAGCGCTCGACGCGGACCATTTCCTGGATCTCGACGACGCGGTCGCGCGCCGCCTCGCCGTTCAGCTGCGCCTCCAGGTCGGCGAACAGGGAATCCCATCTCATGGGACCAGCCTAGCGAGTTCCTCCATCCCCGGGACTAGACAGTTGGTTGAGGCAAGTGCAATGATACGAAGGCATCAACATCAAATGCGATCAAATGACATCAAGGGGGCGGCAATGGCCGATCGGACGTGGATACGGGATGCGGGGTACACCGGGGCGTTCCTGGCCCTGGGGATCCTCCTGCTCCTCAGCGGCGCCTCGCTGCACGATTCCGGCCGGGAGGCGGCCACCTCGTGGGACCGCTTCGAGCAGGGCGCCGCCTTGGCCGTCTCGGCCCTGGGGTTGTCCGTGCTCGCGTGGTGGGTCCTGAGCGCGGCCGCGGCCGTCGCCGCGGTGCTCCTCCAGCGGGCCGGGCACCTCCGCGTGGCCGGAAGCCTGGGCCGCGCCGCTCCCGCCCACGTGCGGCGACTGGCCGCCGTCGTCCTCGGCGCCAACCTCCTCGTCGCCCCCGCGGCGCAGGCCGTCCCCGCCGCCCCGTCGCCAGCGTGGGGAGCCGAGCGGCCGGCCTCCACGGGAGCCCCGTCCCCCGCGTGGGAGGCGCGCTCGGCCGAACATCCCCCGACCGTCCGCGCGGCGATGCCCGCGACGGCACCGGACCCCGCCTGGCGTGCCGAGCGGCCCGCGGCTCCCCTCGGTCCGGCGCTCGGCAGCGGGCAGCGGACGGCGGAGGAGGGCACCGTCGTCGTCCTCGCGGGCGACACCCTCTGGAGCATCGCCGCCCGGAGCATCGGTCCCGAGGCGAGCGAGGCCGAGATCGCGAGGGAATGGCCGCGCTGGTACCGGGCCAACCAGTCGACGATCGGCCCGAATCCCGACCTCCTGGCCGTGGGGACCATCCTGATGCGCCCCGGACGCTAGACACGCTGGCCCCACCCGCGGGTCCCACGACAAGCATCGACGTCATCCAACCGCCGGCCCGGCCGGAGAACGCAAGGAGCGAATCATGAGCAGCACCCCCGAACCCCGCAAGATCACCGCGCGGCGCCTCCAGGCGGCCCCGTCATCCGCCCCGGGCGGGCGGCACCCGCGCCGCTTCGAGGACCTGCTGACCCGGCGTCCGGCCGCCTCGCCGCTCGCCGGCGGCTCCGCAGCGGGCGGCGCCCCACCCCGGGAGCGGGCCCGGGCTGCGGAGCTCGAGCGCCGCGCCGAGAACCGCCAGATCGCGACGATCGCCCGCCTCGTCGGCCAAGTGGCCTTCGAGTCGCTGTCCGGCCTCCGGCCCGTGGCGCAGCTGTCCCGCTGGCTCGAGCCGGCGGTCATGGACAAGGTGCGGGAGCGGGCGGAGCTGTGCCACGCGGCACGGGCGGGTTCCGACGCGTTGCAGCGACGCGGCACGGCCGTGACGCGGACCAGGATCTGCCGCGTCGCCGACGGCGTGTACGAGGCCTCGCTCGTGGTCACCGAACGCCAGCGGTTCCGAGCCGCCGCGCTGCGGATCGAGCAGCGGCGGGGACAGTGGAGGGTCTCCGCGCTCGAGCTCGGCTAGCGGCCTCTCCCCTGCGCGCAAGTGCCCGGACGCACCGCGACCCCGGCATCCACGGCCTGCCGTGGGCACCGGGGCCGCTCCGCGCCGCGGTTCAGCCGCGCTTGCCCTTCTTGCCGCGCCGCTCGGCGCGGTTGCCGGCCGGGGCCTCCTGGGCCGAGCGCTCGACGCGTGTACTGGCTCCGCCGTCCTCGCTCGGAGCGGTGTACTGCAGGCTCGCGGGCTTCGCCGGCGCCTCGAGCCCCGGCGTCGACAGCGTCGGCGCCAGGGTCGCGGATCGGCCGTCGGTGACTCCGGGCAGGGACACGGGCGCCGGCTCGGCCACCTGGACCTCGAGGTTGAACAGAAAGCCGATGCTCTCCTCGCGGATCGACTCCATCATGGTCTGGAACATGACGTAGCCCTCGCGCTGGTACTCGACCAGCGGATCGCGCTGGGCCATGGCGCGCAGGCCGATGCCCTCCTTGAGGTAGTCCATCTCGTAGAGGTGCTCCTGCCACTTGCGCCCGATGACGCTCAGGACCACGCGGCGCTCGAGCTCGCGCATGTTCGCCTCGCCGACCTTCTCCTCGCGCGCCTCGTACTGCAGGCGGGCGTCGGACAGGATCTCCTCGTGCAGGAGCTCCGCGGTCAGGTTCCCCCGGCCGCCGCCCTCCTCGGCCACCTCGTCGATCGTGATCGAGACGGGGTAGAGCTGCTTGAGGTTGGTCCAGAGCTGCTCGAGGTCCCAATCGTCCGAGTGGCCCTCGGTCGTGGCCTCCTTGACCATGGCGGTGACGACGTCCTCCAGGAAGTGGGCGACCTTGCCGTGCAGGTCGTCGCCCTCGAGGATCCGGCGCCGGTCCCCGTAGATGGCCTCGCGCTGCCGGTTCATGACGTCGTCGTACTTCAGCACGTTCTTGCGCTGCTCGGCATTCGTCGACTCGACTTGCCCCTGGGCGGTCTCGATGGCCTTCGAGACGAGCTTCGACTCCAGCGCCATGTCGTCCGGCAGCGACGGGTTGTTCATGATGCGCTGGGCGGCGTTGGCGTTGAAGCGGCGCATCAGCTCGTCCGTCATGGACAGGTAGAAGCGGGACTCGCCCGGATCGCCCTGGCGGCCGGAGCGGCCGCGCAGCTGGTTGTCGATGCGGCGGGACTCGTGGCGTTCCGTGCCCAGGACGTAGAGGCCGCCGAAGGCGCGGACCTCCTCGGCCTCGGCGTCCACCTCGGCCTTGGCCTTCTCGAAGACCGAGTCCCACACCTTCTCGTACTCCTCGGAGTCCTCCTGCGGATCCAGGTTGCGGCGCTGCATTTCCGCGACCGCGAGGAACTCCGCGTTGCCGCCGAGCATGATGTCGGTGCCGCGGCCGGCCATGTTGGTGGCGACCGTGACGGCGCCCTTCTTGCCGGCCTGGGCGATGATCGCGGCCTCGCGCGCATGCTGCTTGGCGTTGAGGACCTCGTGCCGCACGCCCTCCTTCGCGAGCTTGCGGGAGAGGTACTCGCTCTTCTCGACGCTCGTCGTGCCCACGAGGACCGGCTGCCCGGCGCCGTGCCGCTCGACGATGTCCTTCACGACGGCCTCGAACTTCGCGATCTCGTTCTTGTAGATCAGGTCCGGCTGGTCCTTGCGCTGCATCGGCTTGTTGGTGGGGATCTCCACGACGCCGAGCTTGTAGGTGCCCATGAACTCGGCGGCCTCGGTCGTCGCGGTGCCGGTCATGCCGGAGAGCTTCGAATAGAGGCGGAAGTAGTTCTGCAGCGTGACCGTGGCCATGGTCTGGTTCTCGGCCTTGATCTCGACGCCTTCCTTGGCCTCGATCGCCTGGTGCATGCCCTCGTTGTAGCGGCGGCCGGCGAGCGTGCGCCCGGTGTGCTCGTCGACGATGAGGACCTCGCCGTTCATCACGACGTAGTCCTTGTCGCGGATGAAGAGCTCCTTGGCCTTGATGGCGTTGTTGAGGAAGCCGATGAGCGGCGTGTTGGCCGCCTCGTAGAGGTTGTGGATGCCGAGGTGGTCCTCGACCTTCTCGATCCCGGATTCCAGGACGCCGATGGTGCGCTTCTTGTGGTCCACCTCGTAGTCGTCCCCGACGTCGAGCCGCTTGACGAGCCGTGCGAACTCGGCGAACCAGCGGTTCACGTCCCCCTGGGCCTGGCCCGAGATGATGAGCGGCGTCCTGGCCTCGTCGATGAGGATCGAGTCGACCTCGTCGACGATCGCGAAGTGGTGGCCGCGCTGGACCAGCTCGTCCTTGGACCAGGCCATGTTGTCGCGCAGGTAGTCGAAGCCGAACTCGTTGTTTGTGCCGTACGTGATGTCGGCGGCGTACTGCTCGCGGCGCGTCGCCGGATCCTGCCGGGACAGGATGCAGCCGCTCGTCAGGCCCAGGAAGCGGTAGACGCGGCCCATGAGGTCCGACTGGTACTCGGCGAGGAAGTCGTTGGTCGTCACGACGTGGACGCCACCGCCCGTGAGGGCGTTGAGGTAGGCGGGGCTCGTCGCGACGAGGGTCTTGCCCTCACCGGTCTTCATCTCGGCGATGTTGCCGAGGTGGAGGGCCGCGCCACCCATGAGCTGGACGTCGAAGTGGCGCATGCCGAGCGTCCGGCCGGAGGCCTCGCGGACCGCGGCGAACGCCTCGGGCAGGAGCGCGTCGAGGCTCGTTCCGTCCTGGTAGCGCTGCTTGAACTTGTCCGTCTCGGCGCGCAGTTCGGCGTCGCTGAGGGCCCGGAACTCCTCATCGAGGACGTTGATCGCGTCGGCGTAGCCGCGCAAGCGCTTCAGGGTCTTCTTGTCGCCGGTTCGCAGGACGCGTTCAAGCAGTGATGCCACGTGGCAGCTCCCAAATCTCAGGCACAGGATTTCTGGCTAGGTCAGTCTACGTGAGACACGTACGGCCCCCGCCGATGGTTCCGGTCAGGGCGCGGCGGCCAGTTCCACGGCGAGCGCCGGGGCGAGGTCGCCCGCCTCGTGGACGACGACATCGCCGAGGCCGAGCCAGGAGGCCATGAGCCGCAGCTCGGCCGCGAGCTCGGCGGCGGTGTCCGCCGGCGCCCCCTGCTCGGCGTGGGCGGAGCGCACCTGCAGCGTCCCCGTGGCCCGGTCCGCCTTCAGGTCCACCCGCCCCGCGATCCCCTCGCGGAGCAGGAAGGGCAGGACGTAGTACCCGTAGCGCCGCTTCTGCGCCGGCGTGTAGATCTCGATCCGGTAGTGGCAGCCGAAGAGCTCCTCGAGGCGGCGGCGTTCGAAGACGAGCGAGTCGAACGGGCTCAACAGGGCCCTGCCGGCGGCCCGGCGCGGGCGGGTCGCCTCGGTGTGGAGGTAGTGGCTGCCCTTCCAGCCAGCGACCTCGACGGGCTCGAGGACGCCGCGTTCGACGAGGCGTTCGACCGCGGCCGCGGCCGGGATGCGCGGGAGGCGGAAGTAGTCGGCGAAGCACCGCACGGTGCCGATGCCGTGGGCCCGGGCGGCCGCCTCGACGAGGCGGAGCATCGCCTCGTGCGGATCGGGGGCCGCGGTGGCGTCGAGTCCCGGCGGCAGGACCTTCGCGGTGAGTGCGTAGCGCCGCTCGAACTGGGCGTTGCGCCCCGCGGAGCCGATCTCGCCGCGCTCGAAGAGCCGCTCGAGCGATCCCTTGACGGCGGACCAGTTCCATCCCCAGTTGCTTCGGTCGACCTCCTCGACGTGTCCCAGCCGCGCCGTGACCTCGCGCGCGGTGAGCGGGCGGGAGGACTCCAGCAGCTCGACGATGCGCCCCTCGAGGGCGTCCGCCGCGGGCCGGGAGGAGGCCAGCTCCCCGACCCAGCGGCGGCGCTGCCAGACGCGCAGGTCGGCGAAGTGCCGCGGCCGGACGAAGCTGGCCTCGTGCGCCCAGTACTCCACAAGGCGGCGGGGGCCCCGGCCGGACATCCGGTCCAGGACGTCCTTGTCATAGCTGCCAGCCCGCGAGAACAAGGGTAGGTAGTGGGCGCGGCTGAGGACGTTGACCGAATCGATCTGGAGCAGTTCGAGCCGGTCCACGATGCGGCCCACCTGCCTGGCGGTCGCCGGGCCGGTGGGCCGTTCCCTGCCGAGTCCCTGCGCCGCGAGGGCGGTGCGGCGGGCCTGGGGCAGGGTCATCCGTGCGGTCATGGGTCGAGTCTAGGCCGACCCGTCCGGGTCAGGACGCCGTGGCGGCCTGCGCCTCCCGGTAGTGGCGCGTCTCGACCGTCTCCTCGTCCTGGCAGTCGTTGTCGAGGGTGATGATGCCGTAGGCCCATCCCTTGCGGCGGTAGACGACGGAGTGCCGCCCGGTGGACTCGTCGATGAAGAGGTAGAAGGGGTGGCCGACCATCTCCATGCGGTCCACGGCGTCGTCGACGCTCATCGACGTGGCCGGGAAGACCTTGCGGCGGATCTCCACGGGGTTCTCGGTGCTGCCCTCCTCCGCCTCCGCGGCGCGCTGGCCGTTCGCGGTGGCCTCGTGGAGCGGGATGCTGCTGTCGGCCGGCTCCAGGGTCGAGGTGGCCTGGAAGACGGCGGTGGGGGTCTGACGTCCATGGTGGACCTTGCGGCGGTCGCGGGCACGGCGCAGGCGTTCCAGGAGCTTTCCGAAGGCCAGGTCGAAGGCGGCGAACTTGTCGGCGGCCTTGGCCTCGGCGCGGATCGCGGGACCGCGTCCGACGACGCTGATCTCGACGGTGAGCTGCGCCTCGGGCTGGCGCGCGTTCGGCTCCTTGGTCACCTTGATGTCGAGGCGCTGGACCTTGCTGGCCAGCTGCTCGACCTTCGCGACCTTGTCATCGGCGTACTCCCTGAAACGGTCGGAAACGGTCAGGTTTCGTCCGGTGATGATCATCTCCATGGTGTCCTCCTGTTGAACTCGGGTGACACAACAGCGGCCGAGGAATTTTCTCCTTCCGGCCGCTGAAGATGGGTTCTTACCCTCCAACGAGGTGCCCATACTTCACCGTAATTCACGCCCGCGTTTAATCAAGTCCCCCCGACCATATTTCTGTTCCGTGGCGCCTTGGTGGCCGCGACGACGACGGCCCCGGCGACCTCGAACCCGGCCTCTTCCAGGCAGCGGCGCGCCTCGGCGATCGTCGCCCCCGTCGTCAGGACGTCGTCCACGACGAGGCACCGCGGGCGTCCGGCGGGAGCCCCCGGCGTGTCGCCGCCTCCGGACTCCCCCTCCGCCCCGGATCCGCGGAGGCGTCCCGCGGCGCCGGCCGAGACCCGCATGCTGCCGCGCAGGGCGGCCCGCGCGCGCCGCCCCTTGCCCTTCTGCGCGGCGGCCCGCCACGGCCGGGCCGGGCGGTGCCGCAGCAGTGGCGCCACCGCCGCGCCCGGCGGGAGCAGGCCGCGCCGCCGGATCCACTGCAGGAGGAACTCGACGGGCGCGTATCCGCGCCGCGTCCGCGCGGCGAACCGCGAGGGGACCGGGACCAGGAGCAAGGGCGCCTCCACCGCTCCCAGCGCGGCGGACACGGCGGAGGTGGCGGGCGAGTGGGGCGCGGCGTCCCGCGCCCGCGTCCACGCCGTCCGCACGGATCCGGCCAGCGCCGGGCCGAGCACGCCCGCGAGCCCGACGCGCTGGCGGTTCTTGAAGGCCAGGATCACGGCCGCGAGCTCGTCGGCGTAGCGCCCCGCCGCCGTCGCGGGAAGGACGGTCCCGTCGGCGAGCAGGGGCAGCGACTCGGCCGCGTCCTCGGCCGGGACCGGACGGACCGTCGCCGCGCGCAGCCGGCCCCGGCACGGGCCGCACAGCACGGCGTCGGGGGCCCCACAGGCCACGCAGTCGCTCGGCGCGAGGACCGCGAGGAAGTCGCCGAGGGCCGCGGCGACGGCGCGGCCGCGCGGCCCGTGGAGGAGCGCGTCGAGGCGGGCGGCGATGGACGGGCGGTGGCGGCTCATGGCGCACAGTCTCCACCGGGACGCCGGCCGCTGCGGCGGCCCTGCCCCGGCTGGGGATGCGGCCCGGCCGACCGGCGGTTGTGGAGGACCCGTGCCGGAGGGGAGCCGGCCCGGCCGGCGGGGTCTAGCCGGGGTAGGAGAGGTAGCGGGCCTGGCCGTCCTGGCGCTTCCAGACGTTGCTCACACGGGAGAAGACGCCCTCCGGGGTCTCGGCGTAGACCGTGCGCTGCTCCCCCGGGCCGGCGGAGATGTTGGTCATGCCCAGGAGCGGCTGGAACGTCTCGTTCCCGCCGGCGAGGGTGATCCGCTCGGCCTGCACGGGCTGCTCGTCGTTGGCCTGCATGGCGATGACGGACGTCGCCGAGTCCCAGACGGCTTGCGTCGCGGGGATGTTCGTTCCGAGCTCGAGGGGCTCGGTGAAGCCGCGCGGGACGCCGTCGGTATCGCGGATGACACCGGTGACGAAGACGCCGGCGTCCCCGTCGACGCGGGCCGTGACGACGGCACGCGCCCCGTCGCGGGAGATCCGCAGCGAGGTCACGGTGGCGCCCTCCATCCATTCGGCGGCGACCTCGCGGACCGGGCCGTCCCGCTCGGTGTCGGCCGGGACGGCCATCACCTTCGTGTCGTCGCCGCCGTCGACCGTCCACGTCCAGCCGTGGATGTCGATGCTCGGGGCCAGCAACCCGGTGCCCGTCGCCGCGGTCCGCACGCGTCCGGCGTCGTCGATCGTCATGAGCCGGGTCCGGTCCTGGCTGAGGAACGCGTAGCGGTTCCCGCCCGGGGCCATCGCCGGATCGCGGGGCGAGAACCCGGAGATGTCCTCGACGCCGCCGACGGGCACGACGCCGTTGCCCTGGTAGTAGACGAGCGCCCCGTCGGCGATGGCGACCTGGGTGTTCGGCACCGAGGGGTTCTCGACGGCGGGCTCGAAGTCCGGCGAGACGTTGCCGAGGCTCACGGGGCGCTGCTCCACGGTCATCGTCACGGCGGCGATGTTGCTGACGCCGTCGAGGGTGAGCTCGAGCTGCTGCTGCATGAGCTGCCTGGCGAGCTCGGTGGTGTCGAGGAAGACGGACTCCACGAGGTCCACCGTCGCCCGCCGCCCGTCGACCGGGACCGAGGCGCGCGCGAGGGAGCCGCCCTCGGGGAACGCGCTGACGGCGGCGTTGCGCAGGTACGGCGCGGGTCCGGCGAGGAGCGATTCCACGAGCGTCGCCGCGACGGACTGGCGGTTCGCGTACCAGCGGTAGTCGGGGATGGCGTAGGTGTGGGTGGAGTCGTAGAAGTAGAGCGGGTACGGCGCGAAGAGCGCGGAGAAGCTGCCCTGCTCCACGAGCGTGCCGTCCGGGGCCTCGGCGATCCTCCATTGGCCGTCGACCTCGACGAGCCGGAACTGCACGGAGGCGATCGCCGAGGGCGAGTTGCGCGTCATGATGCCGTGCTCGTCGATGCTGGCGCTGACGGCGAGCTCGACCGTGTAGCTGCCCTCCTCGACGTTGCCGACGATGTTGGGCACCGATTCGTAGACGAGCGTGCGGGTCGTGGCCTTCCAGTTCCGGGCCAGTTCCGGCGAGAGGAACTCGCGGGCCGTGCTGTAGTCGTCCTTCGGGGCGATGCCGGCGGTGTAGAAGCCCTCGATGATCTGCTCGGGGCTCGCGTCCTGGGCGGGGCCGGGCGGGCTGAAGGCGTATTGGAACTCGTCCTGAACGGCGTCGTTCGGCGCGCTCGTGCCGACGGGACCGTCGACGGGGATGGCTCCGCAGGCCGCGAGGACGAGCGCGAGCGCGGCGGCCAGGGCCGTGGCGAGGCGGCGGGTACGACGCCGGTGCTCACCCCGGGCGCGGTGCCCTCCGGCGCGCGTGCCCGGCCCGGCGGCCGTGCGTGCGGCGGGCGCGGCGGGACGCGGCGTGGAGCTATTCATCGTCGCCCTCCATCGGACGGTGGCCGCGGTGCGCCGTGGTGGCGTCCGCGCCCCGCACCGTGTTCAACGACCCGGTGGCGGGGGTGGTTCCCGTCACGGTCCGGGTGGAGGCCGGCAGCCGGTGCTGTGGGGCGAGCGGCAGCGGCGAGGATCCGAGGGGCTGTCCGATGCGGCGGGGCAGGGTCAGCCGGAAGCAGGCGCCGTTGCCGGACTCGCCCCAGGCCTGGAGCCACCCGCCGTGGAGCCGGGTGTCCTCCGCCGAGATCGACAGCCCGAGGCCGCTGCCACCGGTGGTCCGGGCCCGCGCGGGGTCGGCACGCCAGAAGCGGTCGAAGACGCGCGCGGCGTCCTCGGGGCTCATGCCGATCCCGTGATCGCGGACCGTGACGGCGACGGCGAAGTCGTCCCCGGCCACGGAGATGTCGATGGGCCGTCCCTCGCCGTGCTCGACGGCGTTCAGGACGAGGTTGCGCAGGACGCGTTCGATGCGCCGGGGGTCCATCTCGACGACGCAGCCGCCCGTGGGCGGCACGTGGATGCGCAGCGCGGTCCCCGCCTGGCGGGCATGCGGCTCGGCCGTGTCGGCGACGCGGCGCACGACGGGGACGATGTCGAGCGGCTCGGCGTCCAGGACGGCGGCTCCGGCGTCGAAGCGGGAGATCTCGAGCAGATCGCCCAAGAGGTTCTGGAAGCGCTCGACCTGGTTGTACAACAGCTCGGCGGAGCGGCGGTTTACGGGGTCGAAGTCCTCGCGGGCCCCGTGCAGGACCTCCGCCGCCATGCGCACCGTGGTCAAGGGGGTCCGCAGCTCGTGGGAGACGTCCGAGACGAAGCGCTGCTGCATCTGGGACAGGGTCGCGAGCTGGGTGATCTGGTCCTGGAGGCTCGTGGCCATCCGGTTGAAGGAGTTGCCGAGCCGGGCGAGCTCGTCCTCGCCCTTGACCTCCATGCGCTCCTCGAGCTGCCCGTCGGCGAGCTTCTCCGAGACGAGCGCGGCGTTGGACACGGGACGCACCACGAGCCGGGTCGTGTACCAGGCGATGCCGCCGGTGACGAGGAGCAGGAGCGCCCCGCCGAGGACGAGGACCCGGTGGATGTAGTCGAGGGTCTCCTGCACGGAGGAGAGGTCGTAGATCAGGTACAGCGCGTACTCGCGGCCGGGCGGCAGCGAGACCTTGGTGCCGAAGGCGAGCCCGGGCACGTCGACGTTGTCCCGCGGATACTCGAGCGACTGCCAGTAGACGCCGGCGTTCTCGCGCACGGTCTGGGCCAGCTCGTCGGGGATCACGCCCGTCGTCAGCCCGCCGCTCGCGGTGTTGGTGACGTAGATGTTCTCCGAGCTGGGCAACGGCGTCAGGACGAAGTCGCGCTGGACGCTCGCACCGTCCCCCTCGACGAGGCGCAGGGTGTCGTTGACGAACGCGACGGTGCTCGAGCGGTCCGTCGTCTCGACGGACGCGAAGTTGGACTTGACCTGGTTCAGGCCGCGGACGGATTCCTCCTGGACCTGCCGGAAGCGCTCCTGGAAGAGGCCCGAGGCGATCTGGTTGGACAGGAAGACACCCGTGCCGAGCATGGCCAGGGCGGAGAGCAGCACGGTCGCGGCGACGGTGCGCCACTGGATGGAGCGCCGCCAGGCCGTGGAGAGGAAGCGCCAGGCCGAGCCGACGGCGGCCGTCCCCGGAAGGCCGGCGCGGCGCGGGGTCCCGGCGGAGGTGGTACCGCTTCCGGTCTCCGCCGCCGTCGTCGATGCCGCGGACGTCGTGGAAATCAGCCTTGACCCGCCTTGTAGCCGACGCCGCGGACGGTCATGACGACCTCGGGGTTCTCCGGATCGCGCTCGACCTTGGACCGCAGGCGCTGGACGTGGACATTGACGAGCCGGGTGTCGGCGGCGTGGCGGTAGCCCCAGACCTGCTCGAGCAGCAGTTCGCGGGTGAACACCTGCCACGGCTTCCTCGCGAGCGCGACGAGCAGGTCGAACTCGAGGGGCGTGAGCGGGATGTTCTCGCCGTTGCGGGAGACCGAGTGCCCGGCGACGTCGATCATCAGGTCCACGATCTTCAGCGTCTCCGGGCCGTGCTTCTCCCCGGGACGCAGGCGCGCGCGGACGCGGGCGATCAGCTCGGCGGGCTTGAAGGGCTTCGGCACGTAGTCGTCGGCACCCGATTCGAGGCCGCGGACGACGTCGGCCGTGTCCGACTTGGCGGTGAGCATCACGATCGGCACGTCGGCCTCGGCGCGGATCTGCCGGCAGACCTCGATGCCGTCCAGACCCGGGAGCATGAGGTCCAGCAGGACCAAGTCCGGCTTGGCGTTGCGGAAGGCCTCCAGGGCCTTCGCCCCGTCGTAGCAGAACACGGGCTCGAAGTCGTCGTTGCGCAGGACGATGCCGATCATCTCCGCCAGCGCCTCGTCGTCGTCGACCACCAGAACTCGAGCCTTCATGACATCCCTTCATCCACCGCCGCGGCCCGCCGCCGCACAGGTCTCCTACAAGACTATAGGCACCGCCGGTGCGGCGCCCCTGCACGGCACACCGGCGGACGATAGGCTGGCCCAGACGTCCACCATGAGCACCACGCGCTTCCACAAGGGGTCACCAGCTGCCATGACCGATCAACCGAGCAATCCCTACGGCGATCCCGGCCAGCCCGGACCGGACGGGACGCCGCCCGAGGCGACGCCGGGCCACGCCTCGCCGGGGCCCGCGGCACCCGGGCCCGCGCAGCCCGGTCCGGCACAGCCGGGACTCACGCCTCCGGGCCCTGCCTCGCCTGGCCACGCCTCGCCGGGCTCCACGGCACCGGGCCAGGCGGCCCCCGGCTGGGGCACTCCGCCGCAGCAGGGCTGGGGCGCCCCGGCGCAACCGGGCTGGGGGGTTCCTCCCCAGCAGGGCTGGGCCCCGCCATCGTACGGTGCCGCCCCTCCCGGTCCGGGCGGACCCGGCCCCTACCCGCCGCCCTACGCGCCGGGCCAGGCCCCCTTCGGGCAGGGCTACGCCCCGCCGCCGAAGCCGGGAGTCGTCCCGCTGCGCCCGCTCGGCCTCGGCGACATCCTCGACGGATCGTTCCAGTCCATCCGCCGCAACGCCGGGGCCACGCTGGGCATCCCGGTCATCGTGCAACTGCTCCTGGGCCTGCTCATCGGCGTGCTGAGCCTGCCCCTCTACGGGCTCGTCATGGACCCCTCGTTCATCGAGTCCGACGTCCCGGACCTCGCGCTGCTCGGCAGTTCCCTGACCACGTTCGGGATCGGGGTCGCCGCGGCGTCGCTGCTCTCGATGCTGTTCCTCGCCTGCGTCCAGGGCCTCCTGACCATCCCCGTGCTGCGCGCGGCCGTGAACCACCGCACGCGCTTCGGCCAGGCGTTCGCCCTGGCCCGTGCCCACCTCGGACGCCTGCTGCTGCTCGGGCTGATCTGGACGGGGCTTTCCCTCCTGTCCCTCGCCCTCTTCATCGGCGTCATCGTCCTGTCCGTGCTCAGCGGCGAGCCCGCCGTGGGGATCCCGCTGGGCCTGGCCGGAAGCGCGGCCGTCGCCGCCGGATCGCTCTACGTGCTCATCAAGCTCTCCGTCGCCGCGCACGCCGTCGTCGCCGAGCAGCGCGGCCCGCTCGCCGCGTTGGGACGCTCCTGGCGGCTGACGCGCGGCAGCTGGTGGCGGTGCTTCGGCATCATCGCGCTGACGGCCATCATCGTGGGCATCGCGACGAGCATCATCACGACCCCGATCGGCTTCGCCACCGGGCTCGGCGGGGCGCTCGTGGACCCGGGCAATCCGGAAGCCCTCTCCGACTACGTCACCAACCTGACCGTGCTCTCCTCCGTGGTCAGCGCGGCCGTCGGCGGTCTCGCCTACGCCTACCAGTGCTGCGTGACGTCCCTGCTCTACACCGACCTGCGGATCCGCCGCGAGGGCTTCGACCTCGCCCTGCTGCGCGACGCCGACGCGGGGACCGATCCCGGCATCCCGGGGCGCACGCCCGGCCCGGGCGGGCCGGAGGCGTCCCCGGGAGCGCCGGCGGCGGGAACCGCCTGACCCATGTCCCGACTTCTGGCCGACGCCGTGTGGGAACCGGGCCTCGACGAGGCGCGGCGCGAGCTCGTCGACGAGCTCGCGCGGCGCGAGTACGCCGATGCCACGCCCAACCCGATCGTGGAGTTCCTGCAGCGGGCCTGGGAGGCGTTCCTGGAGTGGATCGACTCGCTCAACTCGCTGCAGGCGAACCTGGGCTCCGTCGTCGTGCTCGTGGCGGTGGCCGTGATCGTGGCCGTCGCCGTACTGTTCGTGCGCCCGCGCCTGCGCCGCTCCGCCGCTCCGCCCGCGGCCGAGGTCGGCGTGGACACGGCCCTCGGCGCGCAGGACTACCGGCAGCGCGCCGCCGCGGCGGCCGTGGTCCACGACTGGCCGACGGCGTGCCTGGAACGCTTCCGCGCGATCGTGCGCTCGGCCGAGGAGCGCACCCTGCTCGACGAGCAGCCCGGCCGCACCGCGTTCGAGGTCTCCATGCGGCTCGAGGCCGTCTTCCCGCAGCAGGCGGAGGAACTCGACCGCGCGGCCCTGCTCTTCAACGAGGTCCACTACGGCTTCCACCCGGCCTCGGCCGGCGACTGGAACGCCGTCTCGGCCCTCGACGCCGCGCTCGAGGCCGCTGTGCCGTCCACGGGTGGCGCGGCGGGCCGCTCCGCCCTGGCGGTGCCGCGGTGAGCGCCGTCGACGAGCGGCTCGAGCGCTCCGAGGCACCCGAGGCCGCCCGGACCGTCTGGCGGCGCCGCTGGCTCGCCTCCCGGTGGTGGCTCGCCGTCGTCGCCGTGGCCTGCGTCGTGGGCCTCGCCTTCGCCGTGCTGCAGAGCGGCACGGACCGGCGCCCGCTCAGCCCCGGAAACCCGGCACCCGACGGCGCCATGGCCGTGGCCCAGGTCCTGGGACGCCACGGCGTGGACGTCGTCGTCCCCTCTGGCCACGAGGCGGCCCTGCAGGCCCTCCACGACGCCGGGGACGGCGGACGACTGCTGCTCGACGACCCCGACGGTCGCTTGAACCGGGACCAGCTGCGCGCCCTGGCCGGGGCCGCCGGATCCGCGGTCCTCGTCGCTCCCGGCTTCGCCGAGCTGCGGGAGTTCGCCCCCGGGATCCGCCCGGCGGGCCTCGTGCCCGAGGGCGCCGGGACGGTGGCGGCCGGGTGCGCCCTCGCCGATGCGGCCGAGGCCGGCACCGCGGCGCCGGGCGGGCAGCTGTACGACGCCGAACGCGGCTGCTTCCCGCACCGTACAGCGGGCGGGACGGCCTTCTCCTACGCCGTCGACGGGACGACGACGGTGCTCGGGGACCCGGGATTCCTCGCCAACTCCACGGTGCTGGCCGCGGGCCATCCGGCGCTCGCCCTGCGCACGCTCGGCGCCTCGCCCACGCTCGTCTGGTTCCAGCCGACCGCGGCGGACGTCGTCCGTGACGGCCCGGCGCCCTCGCCCTTCGCCCTCCTGCCCGACTGGTTCACCCCGGTAGCGGTCTGGCTGCTCGTCACGGGCGGGATCGCCGTGCTGTGGCGTGCCCGCCGGGACGGGCCGCTCGTGGAGGAGCCGCTGCCCGTCGTCGTCCCGGCCTCCGAGACGGCGGAGGGGCGCGCCCGGTTGTACCAGGACGCGCGCGCCGTGGACGCGGCCGTCGCCGCGCTGCGGGCGGGGGCCCTGCAGCGGCTCGCCGAGCGGCTGCGCCTCGGCCCGCGCGCCACGGTCGAGGGCGTCGTCGCCGCCCTGTCCAAGGCGGGCCACGGCGAACGGGCCGCCCTGCGGTCGCTCCTGGACCCCGTCGACGTGTCCACCGAGTCCCGGCTCACCGCCTGGGCCCATGAATTGCACACCCTCGAATCAAGGATCGGAAAACAGTGACCCAGCCAGTACAGGATCCCGTCCGCGCCCGCCAGGCCCTGCTCGACGTCCGCCGCGAGGTGTCCAAGGCCGTCGTCGGCCAGGACTCCACCGTGACGGGCCTGCTGATCGCCCTCCTCGCCCAGGGGCACGTGCTGCTCGAGGGCGTGCCGGGCGTGGCGAAGACCCTCCTGGTGCGCACGCTCTCCGCCGCCCTCGATCTGGACACCAAGCGCGTGCAGTTCACCCCCGACCTCATGCCGGGCGACGTCACGGGCTCGCTCGTCTACGACCAGAACACGGCGGGCTTCAGCTTCCGCGAGGGGCCCGTCTTCACCAACATCCTGCTCGCCGACGAGATCAACCGCACGCCCCCGAAGACCCAGGCCTCGCTGCTCGAGGCCATGGAGGAGCGGCAGGTCAGCGTCGACGGCGTGAGCCGGCCGCTGCCCGAGCCCTTCATCGTCGCGGCCACGCAGAACCCCGTGGAGTACGAGGGCACCTACCCGCTGCCGGAGGCCCAGCTGGACCGCTTCCTGCTCAAGCTGACCATGGACCTTCCCGAGCGCGACGACGAGATCGAGATCATCCGCCGCCACAGCGAGGGCTTCAACCCCCGCCACCTCGCCGCGGCCGGCGTGCGGGCCGTCGCGTCCGCCGCGGACCTGGCGCACGCGCGCGATGCCGTGCAGGAGGTCACCGTCTCCCCCGAGGTCATCGGCTACATCGTCGACATCGTCCGGGCGACGCGCAGCGCCCCGAGCTTCCAGCTCGGCGTCTCCCCGCGCGGCGCGGCCGCCCTGCTGAACACCTCGCGGGCGTGGGCCTGGCTGAGCGGACGGGACTTCGTGGCGCCGGACGACGTCAAGGTCCTGACCCTGCCGTGCCTGCGCCACCGCGTGGGGCTCCGCCCCGAGGCGCACATGGACGGCGTCGGGGCGGACGACGTCCTGCAGTCGATCCTCGCCACCGTCCCGGTCCCCCGGTAGCCATGGCCCTGACCGCCCGCTTCGTCTGGCTGACCCTGGCCGGCGTGCTCCCGGTGCTCCTGTTCCCCTCGGGGTGGACGGTGGGCGCCGTGCTGCTCGTGCTGGCCGGGCTGGCCTGCGCCGACGCGGCGCTGGCGCCCTCGCCGCGGTCCCTGCGGATCGAGCGGGCGATGCCGCGCAGCGTGAGGCTCGGAGAGCGCGCCACGGCACGGCTCTTCGTGCGGAACACGGGTCCCCGGCGCTTCCGCGGCACGCTCCGCGACGGCTGGCAGCCGTCCACCGGGGCCCGTGCCACGCGCTTCTCCTGAGATTTCCCCCGGGGCGAGCGGGGGGGGGCCCGGGGGAAGTTGGCGCCGCGGCGCCGCGGCGAGATCCGGGTCCGCCACACGACCTTCCGCTCCCCCGGTCCCCTGGGCCTCGCGGCACGCCAGCTGACCCATCCGGCCGAGGCAGTGCTGCGCGTCCTGCCGCCGTTCCGCTCCAAGCGGCACCTGCCCTCCAAGCTGCAGCGGCTGCGCGAGCTGGACGGCCGCGCGGCGATCCAGGTCCGCGGGGCCGGGACCGAGTTCGACTCGCTGCGCGACTACGTGCGCGGGGACGACGTCCGCTCGATCGACTGGCGGGCGACGGCGCGGCGGCAGAACGTCGTGGTCCGCACGTGGCGCCCGGAGCGCGACCGCCGCGTGGTGATCGTGCTCGACACCTCCCGCACGTCCGCCGCCCGCGTGGAGGACGAGCCCCGCCTGGACACGGGGATCGAGGCCGCGCTCCTGCTCTCCGTCCTCGCCGAGCGCGGCGGGGACCGCGTGGACTTCCTGGCCTTCGACCGGCGGCTGCGGGCCCGCGTGGAGTCCGGGGCCAAGGGCAGCCTCCTGACCCAGCTCGTGGAATCCATGGCCCCGCTCGAGCCCGAGCTCATCGAGGCCGACTGGACGCGGATCCCCGCCCAGGTCCAGGCCGTCTCGAGCCACCGCTCGCTCGTCGTCCTGCTGACGTCCCTGGATTCCGGGGCGGTGGAGGAGGGACTGCTGCCGGTCCTCCCGGGATTGACGGCCAAGCACCTCGTCCTCGTCGCCGCGGTGCGGGACCCCGAGCTGGAGCGCCGTCGCCGGGCCCCGGGCACGGTCCAGGACGTCTACCGCGCCGCGGCCGCCGAGCGCTCCCTGCAGCAGCGCGAGGCCCTCAAGGAACAGCTGCGGGCCCTCGGCGCGGAGGTCGTGGACGCGGCACCGCTCGAGCTCCCGCCGGCCCTGGCCGACGCCTACATCCGGCTCAAGGCGGCCGGCCGCTTGTGAGCCCCGAGACCGCGCCAGACTACCGGACGACGTCCCGCCGGCCGGAGTGGGGCTCCCTGCCGCGCGAGGTGCGCAACTGGGCCGCTGCCGCGGCCGGCGGGGCCGTGGACGGCGTCCGCCCCGTCGGGGGCGGCTTCACGCACGGATTCGCCGCCGTGCTGGACGGCCCGCGCCCCGTGTTCCTCAAGGCCGGACGCGTCGACGACCCGGTCACGGGCCCGGGATACGCCCGCGAGGCCCGGGTCCTCGAGGCGCTGCCGGAGGGGCTTCCCGTGCCCCGGCTCCTCGATGCCGCCCTCGTCCAGACGGACGCCGGCCCGTGGCAGCTCCTGGCGACGCGCCCCATCCCCGGGCACATGCCGGGGCATCCCTGGACCACGGGCGAGGCGGCGGCGGTCCACGCCGCCTGCCTGGCCCTGAACGAGGGTCTCGCCGCCGACACCGGCCTGCCCGCCCGGCTCGGTCTGGAGCCGATGGCCGCGCAGTGGTCGACCGGGGCCGGCGGCGCGGAACTGGGACGGGCGGCCCGTACGTGGCTGGATCCCGCGGCCCGGCCGGCGTTCCTGCCGGCCTGGTTCGCCGCGGACGACGCCGCCGGCGCGCTCGTGGAGCTCCTCGACCGCGTCGGGGACGCCCTGGCCGGCTCGACCCCGCTGAACAACGACCTGCGCGCGGACAACGTCGTGCTCGCCTCCGCCTCCGTGGACGGCCATCCGGCGGGAACGGCGTGGGTGTGCGATTGGAACTGGCTCTCGACGGGTCCGGCGTGGGCCGACTGGGCGGCCGTGCTGCCCTACCTCCACCACGCCGGCCTCGACGTGGCGGCGATGGCGGAGTGGGAGCTGCTTGCCGGCGCGGATCCGGACGACGTCGACGCGTGGCTCGCGCTGTTGACCGTCTACTACGCGGAGTCCGGCGCCCAGCCGGAGGTGCCGACGAGCCCCGTGCTGCGCCGGCATGCCCGCTTCTCGGCGGCCGCCACGCTCGGGCTCCTGGCGGCGCGGCGGGGCTGGCACGGCCGGAGCGTCCCGGGGGTCAGCGGACACTGAAGGCCGTCGCCGGCCGCGCGCGGCCGGCTGCGCATCGCCGACTGCGGACCGTCAGGAGTCGGCGACGATCTGGTCGAGGGCGTCGGCCGCCTCGGTGAGGCGCGCCAGCACGGTCCGCGCGGCGGCGGGCGTGACGCCGTCGAGCCCGCCGGTCGGCAGCAGGGTAACGGCACCGAGGCGGGCCGTCTCGAGGCCGGTCCGTCGCCACGGATCCCGGACCAGTCCCGCCACCGCGGCGGCCGCCGGCAGCGGACGGGCCGGGTCGACGACGCCGAGCCACAGGCCCGCGCCCGACTCGACGAGCTCCGCGGAGGCCTCCCACGCCGTGCGCCCCATCCGCCCCGCCGGCTGGTAGACGGCGTCGGCGCCGGAGGAGGCGACGGCGTCGTACGTGGCGCCGACGGTCTCCTCCGCGGTGCCGGGCGCGAGGACGACGGCGGACGCGCCGGCCGCGCGCAGGGCCCCGCCGAGCTCGGTCCAGGCCTGGACGACCTCCTGCCGGGGCACCGAGCGCAGGGTGCGGTATCCGCTCGCGGTGGGGACGGCACCGCGCAGGACGTCGGCCAGGAGCGGCTCGTCGACGAGGACCGTGAGCCGCGGCGCCCCGGCCAGCCGCAGGACGTCGGCGACGTGGGCCGCCGCGCCGGCGGCGAGCGAGGCCGCGACGTCCCGGCGCGCGCCGTGGTCGGAGAGCGCGCGCTCCCCGTGGTGCAGGTACAGGCCCGCCGCGAGGCTCAAGGGCCCGGTGAACTGGATCTGCAGCTCGGGACCGGGACGCCCCTCGGCCCCGACGACGTCGGCGAGGACGTCCAGGTCGCTCGAGAGCGCGGAGGCGGCCCGGCGGTGGTCGGCGCCCGGGCGGTCGGTCAGGCGCCAGCCGAACGGCTGGACGTCGACGTAGAGCTCCTGCAGCAGGGCGGCCGTGCGGCCCGTCGCATCCGATCCCACGCCGCGGTCCGGGAGCTGGACGAGGTGCGGCAGGTGCGGCGACCCGAGCTCGCCGCGGACGATCCGCGCCGCCTCGGCCGCGTCCGTGCCGGGCCAGGGCCCGTGGCCCGTGGCGCGCACGCCGCGGTGCGCCGATTCGGCCGCGCGGCCCGTGGGCGCCGCCTGGACGGCGCGGTCCGGGGCGCCGTCCGGGGCCGGCCCGCCGAGGGGGTTCAGCGCGCGTCCCCGCCGGAGGCGGTGCGTCCCGCGCCGCCGTCGGCATCACGTTCGGCCCCGTGCTCCTCGGAGATCGCCTGATGGTGGCGGATGACCTCGCTGATGATGAAGTTCAGGAACTTCTCGGCGAACGCCGGGTCGAGGTGGGCCTCCTCGGCGAGCCGGCGCAGGCGGCCGATCTGGGCGGACTCGCGCCCCGGGTCCCCGGCCGGCAGCCGGTGGCGCGCCTTGAGGTAGCCGACCCGCTGGGTGGCCTTGAAGCGCTCGGCGAGGAGGTAGACGAGCGTCGCGTCGAAGTTGTCGATGCTGCTGCGCAGTCCCAGCAGCTCCTCCATCACGGCGGGATCGACCTGCCCGCCGAGGGAACTGGCCCGGGGGTCGTAGTCGGGCGCGCCTGCGTTCTCCGTGTCCACCTGTTCGCTCATGGTCCCCAGTCTAGTTTTCCGGGCGCCCGTTCCCCGCCCGCGGCCCCCGCTCTGTTACGCCGGGCGCCACCGGTGCCGCTCCGGGTCCGGGCGCCGTGCGGAGCCGGCCGCGATGGCCTAAGGTGGCCGGATGATGAACCGCCGAGACGCCGCGATCGCCCTGGACATCCCGCTGGAAATGGCGAAGCGCCACGGCCTGCCGGCGCGGATGAGCGAGGAGGAGCTCGAGGCCCTCCGGGCGGATCCGCCCGCCTGGCTGCGCCAGTCCCTGGAGAACCGCGAGGGGCGGCGACCGGTCTGGGTCCACCTCGAATGCGCGGTCTGCGGCTTCGCGGAGGCCGTCCGGCCCAAGAAGTGGTGGCCGGAGTTCACCTTCACGGCGTGCGACGACCACGGTCCGCGCGACCTCCCGGCCGTGGAGGCAGGGCTGGTGCGGTGCGAGTACGACGGCGTCGGTTCGCGCCTCATCGGCTACGTCGACGAGCCCGCAGGCTAGCCCCGACCCCGCAAGACGATCCAAGGGGTCGTGTCGCGTCGAAGGGGGGCTCAGACCGCGCGGGGGTCCCAGGCGAGGCTGCGCGCCGAGTTGATCGTGGCCTGGCCCAGGACGCGCGTGCCCTGGTAGAGGACCATCGTCTGGCCGGGCGCGACGCCGCGCAGGGATCCCTGCAGGTCGACGACGAGCTCCTCGGTGCTCCCGGGCTCCTCGGTGTCGGTGGTCGTGAAGGCCCGGGCGGGCACGGGGTCGGCGTGCGCGCGGACCTGCACCATGCAGTCGAAGGCCTCCCCCGTCACGGCCTCGGGCAGGGGCAGGCCGGCCCAGCTGATCTTGATCCCGCGCAGCCGGTCGACCTCGAGCAGCTCCTGAGGGCCGACGACGACCTTGTTCTCCTTGGGCCGGATCTCCAGGACGAACCGCGGCCTCCCGTCCGGGGCGGGGCGGCCGATCTTCAGGCCCTTGCGCTGGCCCACGGTGAACGCGTTGGCGCCCTCGTGCGTGCCGAGCGGGTTGCCCTCGTGGTCCAGGATCTCGCCCTCGTCCATCTCGATCCGCTCCTGCAGCCACCCCCGGGTGTCGCCGTCGGGGATGAAGCAGATGTCGTGGCTGTCCGGCTTGTTCGCGACCGTGAAGCCGCGGGCGGCGGCCTCCGCGCGGACCTGGGCCTTCGAGGGCGTGTCGGCAAGCGGGAACAGGGAGTGCTTGAGCTGCTCGTGGGTCAGGACGCCGAGCACATAGGACTGGTCCTTGGCCCAATCGGCGGCCCGGTGTAGCTCGCGGTTGCCGTCCTCGTCCTCGAGCACCTTCGCGTAGTGGCCCGTGCACACGGCGTCGAAGCCCAGGGCGAGGGCCTTCTCCAGGAGGGCGGCGAACTTGATCCGCTCGTTGCAGCGCATGCAGGGGTTCGGCGTGCGGCCCGCGGCGTACTCGGCCACGAAGTCGTCGACGACGTCCTCCTTGAAGCGCTCCGAGAAGTCCCACACGTAGAAGGGGATGCCGAGCTTGTCACAGGCCCGCCACGCGTCGTTGGAGTCCTCGATCGTGCAGCAGCCGCGGCTGCCGGTGCGCAGGGTGCCGGGCATGCGGGACAGGGCCAGGTGCACCCCGACCACGTCGTGCCCCGCGTCCACGGCGCGCGCCGCCGCCACCGCGGAGTCCACCCCGCCGCTCATCGCCGCCAAGACCTTCATGCCGTGAATCCCGTTCCCGCCGTTCGAATGCTGCTCTGCCGGGCCGCCAGCCCGGCCTTCCGGGCCCCCGCGTACGCCTCGGGCAGCGCGGCCACCAAGGCGTCAACGTCGGCCGGGCCCGTTGTATGCCCGAGCGTGAAGCGCTGCGCCCCGCGCGCCGCCTCCTCGGGGTAGCCCATGGCCAGCAGGACGTGGCTCGGCCGCGGCACGCCGGCGGTGCAGGCCGAACCCGTGGAGGACTCGATCCCGAGCATGTCCAGGAGGAACAGGAGGGAGTCGCCCTCGCAGCCGGGGAAGGTGAAGTGCGCGTTGCCGGGCAGCCGGTCCCCCGCGCCGCCGCGGCCCTCGGGTCCGCTGAGCCGCGCCTCGGGCACGGCGCGGCGCACGCCGTCGACCAGCCGGTCGCGCAGCCCGGCCAGGCGCTCCGCCTCGGCGGGCAGGGCGGCCGTGGCGGCGGACGCGGCCGCGGCGAACGCGGCGGCCGCGGCGGCGTTGAGGGTCCCGGAACGCAGGGCCCGCTCGTGCCCGCCGCCGTGCTGCACGGGCACGAGCGCAGCGTCCCGGCGGACGAGGAGGGCGCCGACGCCCACGGGGCCGCCGATCTTGTGGCCGCTGAGGGCGAGCGTCGCGGCGCCGGAGTCCGCGAAGGAGAGCGGGACGGCGGTGAAGGCCTGGACGGCGTCCGTGTGGAGGGGGATCCCGTGCCCGGCCGCGATCCGGGCGGCCTCCTCGACGGGCTGGATGGTGCCGACCTCGTTGTTGGCCCACATCAGGGCGGCGAGGGCGATCGATTCCGGCGAGCGCCCGACGGCCTCCTCGAAGGCCGCGAGGTCCATGCGCCCCAGACCGTCGACCGGGATCCAGTCGACCTCGGCGCCCTCGTGGGCCTCGAGCCACTCGACGGCGTCCAGGACGGCGTGGTGCTCCACGGTGGAACACAGGATCCGCGTCCGGCGCGGATCCCGGCCGCTCCTGCTCCAGTAGAGCCCCTTGAGCGCCAGGTTGTCGGCCTCGGTGCCCCCCGAGGTGAAGACGACCTCCGAGGGGTGGGCGCCGGCGGCCGCGGCGAGCGCCTCGCGGGCGTCCTCGACGACGCGGTGCGCGCGCCGACCGGCTCCGTGCAGGGAGGAGGGGTTGCCCGTGCGGGCCAGCTCGCGCGTCATCGCCTCGAGCGCGGACGGCGCCATCGGCGTGGTCGCCGCATGGTCGAGGTACACGGGCTGGGTGGAAGGCATCCCCACCATTCTAGGCGACCTCCCGTGCACGGACCCCGGCGCACGGGGACGACAGCGCGGACCCGCGGGCTACGGTCCGCCCGGGTCCGGGGCCGCGTTGACGCGGTCCGCGTCGGCACCCAGCCCCGTGTCGGCGTCCACGGCGCACACCTCGAGGCCCGCGTGGGCGGAAAGCTCGCGGACCAGCGCGGCGCTGCCGGCGATGATCGTCGAGTCCTCGTAGAGCTCGGTGGACAGGACCCAGGCGCGGTCGCGCGGCCAGGCCAGGTTCGGCGCCTGCCGCTCCCGGCTCCAGCGGCCGTCCTTCCACAGCGGCGCAGCCAGGTCCCCGGAGGTCCCCTCGAAGACGAGGTAGGAGCGATACCCCTCGGGGCCGATCGACAGCTGCGGCCCGTCGAGCACCTCGGGCCCGAACGCGGGGCGCTTGGCCTCGGCCTCCATCGCGAGGCGCTCCTGGAGCCCGTCGGCAGCCGCCGCCCCGCCGGCCGGGGCGCCGGCGGGGGCCCCGGCGTCGTCCTGAGACGGACCGGTGCCCAGCAAGGAGACGGCGTCCCCGCCGCGGACCCAGCCGTAGCCGGGCCACAGCCCCAGGTACAGGGCGCCGGGGGTCGTGGTGTGGGCGGCCAGGACGGCGGCGAGGTGCCCGAGGTCGGGCTGCGGCAGACCGTACTGCTCCGGCGCGTCGCCGTCCCAGGCGTCCTCGACGAGTGCGTAGCCGTACTCGTCGAGCCCGGCAAGGGCCGCGAACTGCGCCCCGCCGTGCAGCACGGTGCCGCGCAGGGCGGCGATGTCCGCCCAGCGGACGGGGGCCCCGTCATCGTCGCGGGCGGGGTGGAAGACGCGGGCGTAGGCCTCGTAGCCGCGCGGCACCTGGCCCGCGACGGTCTCGGCCCCGCCGGGCACGGCAAAGGCGGGGGCGAGGGCATCGGCGAGCCAGCGGCCGGGAGCGGGGCCGGCGAAGGTCAAGGACATGTGGCCAGAGTACAAGCCGGGGGTCATGCTGGTATGAATGGGGGTAGCCGTCGAAGGAGCACCCATGGGCATGTACGAGCCTGCACTGCGTCATCCGGTCCACCGCTTCGCCCACCGGACCATCGACTTCTCGCGCCGGGTCGCGCTCATGGCGATCGTCAACCGCACGCCGGACAGCTTCTACGACGGCGGGGCGACGTTCGCGCTCAACGCCGCCGTCGACGCCGCCCTGGCCGCCGTGGAGGACGGCGCGGACTGGGTCGACGTCGGCGGCGTCCCGTTCTCCCCCGGGCCCGCGCTGCCCTGGGAGGAGGAGGCCGAGCGGATCGTGCCCGTGATCGAGGCCGTCCGCGCCCGCACCGACGCCGTGGTCTCCGCCGACACGTTCCTGCCCGAGGTCGCGCGGGCCGCGCTCGAGGCGGGGGCCGACGTCGTCAACGACACCACCGGGCTGCGGAACCCCGAGCTGGGGCGCGTCGTCGCCGAGCACGGCGCGCACCTCGTCCTCACGCATTCCCTCGCCGCCCCCCGGACCGTCTACCCGCGCCCGAGCTATTCAGACGTCGTCACGGAGGTCGCGGACTACCTGCGCGAACGCGTGGAGCTCGCGCTCTCGCTCGGCGTCGCGCCCGGGAAGATCATCATCGACCCCGGCCACGACCTCAACAAGAACACCCTGCACACCCTGGAGATCACCCGGCGCTTCGACGAGATCGCGGCGCTCGGATACCCGGCGCTCGCGGCCGTGTCCAACAAGGACTTCATCGGCGAGGCGCTCGACCTGCCCAAGCGGGAGCGCACCGCCGGTTCGCTCGCCGCGGCGGCGATGTGCATCATGAACGGGGCGCGGATCATCCGCATGCACAACATCCCGGAGGCCTTCTCCACCGTCCGGCTCCTCGAGGCCGCGATGGGCTGGCGCGAGCCAGCCTACCTCAAGCACAACATGGGGGACGTGAACGAGCCGGCGCACCCCGTGCCGGCCGGCGAAAGGACGGCCTGACATGGTCCGCAGGATCCACCCGGGCACCGACGCCGCGCAGCTCACCGACGCCGCGCTGCTGCGCGCCTACGCCCCGCCCGCCCACGGCGGCCCGTTCGTCCGCTTCAACTTCGTCAGCACCCTCGACGGCGCGGCGACCCACGGCGGCGTCTCGGCCGAGCTCGGCACCGACGCCGACCACCGGATCTTCGCGCTCCTGCGCCGGCATGCCGACGTGATCCTGGTCGGGGCCGGGACGATCCGCGCGGAGGGCTACGAGGGGCCGCTCCTCGACGAGGCGGGACTCGCGTGGCGCCGCCGGCACCACCTCGAGCCGCACCCGGGCGTCGCCGTCGTCTCCGGCTCCCTGGACCTGGACCCGGACTCCGCGTTCTTCACCGAGGCGCCCGTACGACCCGTCCTGCTGACCTCACGGGCGGCGCCCGCGCGCCGGCGCGCCGCCCTCGAGGCGGTCGCCGACGTCGTCGACTGCGGGGCGGCCGCGGTGGACCCGGCCGAGGCGGTCGCGGTGCTCGCCGAGCGCGGGCACCGCGTCGTGCATTCCGAGGGCGGCCCGGGGGTCTTCGCGTCCTTCCAGGCCGCGGGCCGCGTCGACAGCCTGTGCCTCTCGCTCAGCCCCCTGCTGGCCGGCGGTTCCGCCCGCCGGATCGCCGACGGCTCCGACGAGCAGCCGCTGCGCCGCATGGACCTGGTCCTGGCCCTCGAGGAGGACGGCGCGCTCTTCCTCGAGTACCGGCGGGAGCACCGGAAGGCGTAGCGGGGCCCCGCGGGCCGGTAGGATGCGCTTGGCGCGAAATCCAACGGAAGGCGGCACGTGGCGCAGGAGCGGACCCACTACGAGGTGCTGGGCATCTCGCGCACGGCCACGCCCGCGGACATCAAGTCCGCCTACCGCCGCGCGGCCCGGGCCACCCACCCGGACCACGGCGGCGACCCGGCCGAGTTCCGCCTCGTCTCCCTCGCCTACCAGACCCTCTCCGACGCCGGCGCCCGCGCGCGCTACGACCGCAGCTACGGCGGCACGTCCGCCTACGCCCGCCCCTCGTCCGACGCCGGTGCCTCCTATCGCAGCACGGCGGAACCGGCGGAGCGCCGGAGGCCGAGCGCCACCGACCCCACGCGCTTCGTCCCGGCGTTCGAGGACGGCCGGGTCCCGGTGCTGGAGAAGGCCACCGCGGAACGCCGGATCCACGGCGCCCCGCGCAAGCGCGGGATCTTCGGCGCGCAGGCGCGCCTCGCCCGCGAGGCGAGGACCGTGCAGCTCATCGCCGGCCAGGTCCTCGAGGTCCTCCCGGCGGCCCGCCTCGTCAACGGCCTGCACTCCCCCGCGGACAACGGACACCTGGACCACGCCGTCCTGGCCGGATACCGCCTGGCCCTCGTCGACTCGATGCTCCTGCCGCGGGGCGTGTACCGCTGGGACGGCCAGACGCTGCTGCGCGACGGCAAGGCGATCGCCCCGCCGCGGCTCGCGCCCGCCGTGCGCCGCATGCAGGAGCTCTTCCCCGAGCTGAACGTGACGGGCTGGACCGTGATCCACTCCCCCGACGGGAACCTGCACGAGCCCGTCATCGACTACGGCCGCGGCGCCGACCCGTCCTCCGCCGCCGGCGTCCACGTCGTCAACGCCGCCAACCTGGTCCGCGAGCTGAAGATGTTCCTCGGCACGGGGCCGAGCCCGAACGTGGTCGACGTGCCCGGCCTGGCCCGGCTGCTCGGCGGGATGTACTGACGCCTCGCGCATAGGATGGGGACCGTGTTCCGCATCCTCTTCCACACGCCGGAGATCCCCGGCAACACCGGCAACGCCATCCGCCTCGCGGCCGTGACGGGGGCGCAGCTGCACCTCGTGGAGCCCCTCGGCTTCGACTTCGAGGACTCCAAGCTGCGCCGGGCCGGTCTCGATTACCACGACCTGGCCCACGTCACCGTGCACCCGGGCCTCGACGCGGCGCTCGAGGCGATCGGCGACGCGCGCGTCTTCGCCTTCACGTCCGACGGCGAGGAGCTCTACACCGACATCGGCTACCGGCCGGGCGACGTGCTGATGTTCGGCCCGGAGTCCGTGGGCCTGCCCCACCAGGCCAAGCGCCACCCGCGCGTCACGGCGCGTGTGCGCCTGCCGATGCAGCCCTCCCGGCGCTCCCTGAACCTGGCCAACTCCGCCTCGATCGCCGTCTTCGAGGCCTGGCGCCAGCACGGCTTCGCCGGCTCGGTGCCGAAGCCGCCGGCGGCCTGATCCTCCGCCGGAGAAGCATCCCGTCCCCGTCCCGGGACCGGGACGCCTCGGCGCCGGGTCCGGGGCCCGGCCGGGAAGCGCCCGGGGACCCGGTGGGCCCGGCATGGCTCCGCCGCCTCCGGGAGCGCCTGCCCTAAGCTGGGACACGCGACCTGCCGCGGACGCGGCGCCATCGATGGATTGAGGAACATGAGCCAGAGGGATGCCCGCGACTTCAGCAACGACGCCGAGCCGGAGGAGAACCTGGGCCTCGACCTCGTGGACGAGGTCGCCCAGCACGAGCGCCGGGGCCCCTCGGCCCCCGTGCGCAAGTGGCTGCTGCTCGCCGTCGCGGCCGCCGTCGTCGTCATCGGCGTGACGGCCCTCGTGCTGGCCCTGACCCCGCGCGACCTCGTGGGCGAGGTCGCCTCCGCGCCCGACCGCGTCGAGTCGAGCGTCGAGGTCGACGGCGGCGGCTCGGCCGTGCTGGCCGTCTCCCGGGAGCGCGACGCCGGCTCCCTGACCCTCGAGGGCCTGCCCGAGCCGGAGGCGGGGCAGGTCTACCACGTCTGGGTCCTGGCCGCCTCCAACGGCGCCCCCTCCTCCGTCGAGGCCCTCGAGACCGGCGAGGTCGCGGGCAGCGTCGGGATCCGCGGTCTCGCGGACATCTCGACCGTCACCGTGACCGTGGAACCGGCGAGCGGCGCCGAGGTCCCGGGCTCCGATCCGGTGGTCTCGATCGACGTCCCCCCGGCGGGCTGACGCCGCGCTCAGAAGCCCGCGATCGTGTCCTCGGCGTTGACCTCGACGACGTGGAAGGCCTCGGCGAGGCTTCCCGCGTTCATCCCCGCGAGGGCGGCCTTCTGCGCGGCCTGGCGCCGGACGTAGTCCTCCATCCGCCCCGGATCCGGGTGCTGGGACAAGTGCCGGCGCAGGGCGCCGAGCTTGCGCTCGAAGGTGTCCTGGATGTCGACCCAGTGGTTCTCCCGCGCGGCAGGCGCCCCATAGAGCCACAGGCTGCGCAGCTTGAACGCCTCGAGGCCCTGGCCGGCGAGCTCCGGGTAGGCGTAGGGGTTCTCGACGGCGGGGTAGGCGGCGCGGACCACGGCCTCGCCGCAGGCCAGGTGGTCCGGGTGGGAGCGCTGCAGCCGCTCCCAGTCGCGCTCGGGGTGCATGGCGAGGACGACGTCGGGGCGCACCTCGCGCATCAGCGCCACGACCTTGCGCTGGACCTCGTGCGACGGCTCGAGGTAGCCGTCCCGCTCGCCGAGGAAGTGCACCCGGGCGACGCCGACGTCGGCCGCGGCCTCGCGCTGCTCCCGGTGGCGCATCTCGACGATCGAGTCCCGGTGGCCGGGGTCGAAGCCGCCGGCGTCGCCGTCGGTCATGATGCAGTACTGGACCTCGACCCCGGCATCGGTCCAGGCGGCGACGGTCCCCGAGGCCCCGAAGTCGAGGTCGTCGGGGTGCGCGGCGAAGCAGAGGACCCGGCGCGGCTGGTCCCGCGCCGGGCCGGCGGCGTCCACGCTCAGCCCTTGCGCCGGAGGATCTCGGCGGTCGCCTGCGGCAGGACTTCGTTGAGGTCCCCGACGATCCCGAGGTCGGCGATCTCGAAGATCGGCGCGTCCGGGTCGTTGTTGATCGCGACGATCGTCTGCGCCGTCTGCATGCCGGCCTTGTGCTGCACGGCGCCCGAGATGCCCGCGCAGATGTAGAGCTGCGGGGCGACCGTGGTCCCGGTCTGGCCGACCTGGAGGTCGTGGGAGATCCATCCGGCGTCCGTCGCGGCACGGGACGCGCCGACGGCCGCGCCGAGCGCGTCGGCGAGGGCCTCGACGGCGGAGAAGTCGCCGTCGAGGCCACGCCCGCCGGAGACGACGATCCGCGCCTCGCCGAGCGAGGGGCGGCCCGAGGAGGGCTTGGCCTGGGTGGAGTCGACCCGGGCTGCCGGCCCCGCGTCGGCGGCCGGCAGCTCGACGGCGGACGCCGCGCCCCCCTCCGGGGCGGCGGGCTCGACGCTGTTGGGCTTGACCGTGACGACGGGGATGCCGGTGGTCACGCGCGCCTGCACGGTGTAGGAGCCGGCGAGGACGGACTTGGTGACGGTGAGGTCGGCGGCGACGTCCACGGCGTCGGTGATGACGCCCGAGGAGATCTTGATGCCGAGCCGGGCGGCGATCTCCTTGCCCTCGCCCGTGTTGGGCAGCAGCACGGCGGCGGCGCCGGAGGCGGTGACGGCCTCGGCGAGGAACGCGGCCTTGCCCGCGACGAGGACGTCGTCGAGGCCGGCCGGGGCCGTGTAGACCTGCGCGGCGCCGTGCGCGCCGAGGGCCGCGAGGGCGTCGGCGTCGGCGGGGCCCGCGACGGCGGCCGCGGGGGTCCCGAGCCGCGCGGCGAGCGTGAGCAGCTCGCGCTGGGCCTTGCCGGGCTCGGCGGAGGGAGCGTCGATGTAGACGAGGATGGTGCTCATGGTGGTCCCTCTTTCCTAGAGAAGCTTCTGCTCGGCGAGGAAGTCGACCAGCTTCACGCCGGCGTCGCCCTGGTCGGTGATGATGGTGCCGGCCTGGCGGGCGGGGCGCGCGTCGGCCGTGGAGACCTGCGTCCAGGATCCGGCGGAGCCGACCTGCCCGGCCGTCAGCCCGAGGTCGGCCAGGGACAGCACAGCGGTCTTCTTCTTCTTGGCGCCGATGATGCCCTTGAAGTTCGGGTAGCGGGGCTCGTCGTACTGGTCCGTGACCGAGACGAGCGCCGGCAGCGGGGCGCTGAGCGTCTGCGAGGCGGTGTCGCCGTCGCGGCGGCCGGTGACCGCGGCGCCATCGAGCTCCACCGAGGAGAGCAGGGTGAGCTGCGGCAGGCCGAGGCGCTCGGCGAGCTGGGAGGGCACGAGCGAGGTCTCGCCGTCGGTGGAGGACATGCCCGTGACGATCAGGTCGAAGCCGCCGAGGTGGCGCACGGCGGCGGCCAGCGCGAGCGAGGTCGCGGCGGCGTCGGAACCGGCGAGCGCGGGGTCGGTGACGTGCACGCCGTCGCTGGCCCCCATCTGCAGGCACTTCTTGACGGCGTTGGCGGCCGCCTCGGGGCCCATGGTCAGGGCCGTGACGGTGTTGCCGGCCTTCGCCCCTCCGCGGGCCTCGGTCAGCTGGAGTGCGGCTTCCACCGCGTACTCATCGAGTTCGGACAGGATGCTGTCCGACCTGTCCGTGGTGTTTCCCGGACCGTCCAGGCGACGCTCGAACTGGGCGTCGGGGACGTACTTGACCAGGACCAGGACCTTCAGCGGCGCGTTTGCCTCGCTCATTGCTGCCTTTCCTCTTCAACGGATGGGCCGGTGGCGGCCGACACCATGCTATCCGCACCGCGTTCAGTGAGCGGTCATTAACCGAAGTGCGCGTCACGTGACGGGTCCGGGGCCTCGTATGACGCGTCCGCGGCGGCGTGTGACGCGGCACGGGCGGCCGCCGCCTGGGACGGCGGGTGCGGGGCCGAAGGGGTGGACGACGGCGGGGCCGGGGCTGCGTGCCCCGGCCCCGCCGTCCGCGCGCGTACGGCGCGCCGCTGGCCGCTCAGCCGGCGGGCGTCTGCCCGACGACGACGTCGGCCTCCTGCTCCTGCCCGCCGCGGGTGAAGCGCACGGTCGCCGTGTCGCCGGCCGCGTACTCGCGCACGACGGCCGTCAGCGAGTTGCTGTCCTCCACGACCCGGTCCCCCACTCCGGTGATCACGTCGCCCGGGCGCAGGCCGGCATCCGCGGCCGGCGAGCCCTCGGTGACCTCGCGCACGGCGGCGCCGACGCTGAAGGAGGTCTGGGAGTTCCCCGTGTCCGCCGGCTGGGCGCTGACGGTGACGCCGAGGAGCCCGTGGGTCGCCTTGCCCTCGTTGATGAGGTCCTGGGCGATCCGCTGGGCGTAGTCGATCGGGATGGCGAAGCCCACGCCGATGCTTCCGCTGTCGGAACCGGAGGACGAGGAACCGGAGGAGGCGATCGCCACATTGACGCCGATGATGTTGCCCTCGACATCGACGAGCGCGCCGCCGGAGTTGCCGTGGTTGATGGCCGCGTCGGTCTGGATCACGTTGATGTAGATCGAGCCGGTGCCGCTGCTCTGCTGTTGGCCCTCGCCGGGGAACTGGAAGTTGAACTGGTCGCCGCCGTCCCCGCCCTCTTCGGCGCCGGTGCTCTCGGGAACGGCCGAGGAGGCGACGGAGATGGTGCGGTTCAGCTTGGAGACGATCCCGTCGGTGACGGTCCCACTCAGGCCCAGCGGAGCGCCGATCGCGATGGCCGTGTCGCCGACGTTGAGCGCGGAGGACGAGCCCAGGCTCGCGGGCGTGAGGCCCTCGGCGTCGATCTTGATGACGGCGAGGTCGGAGAGCGGATCGGTGCCGACGATGCTCGCGCTGTGGACCTTGCCGTCGGCCGTGCGGACGGCGACATCCGGCGAGGCCGTGGCCCCTCCGAGCGTCACGACGTGCGTGTTGGTCAGGATGTGCCCGTCGTCGTCCAGGATGATCCCCGAACCGGAGCCGCCCTGGCTGCCGTCGGAGACCTCGATCGTCACGACGCTCGGCGTGGCCTTGGCCGCCGCGGCGGTGACGGCCGTGACGTTCTCGGGGTTGTTGATGACCACGGCCTCGCCGTTGGCGGCGGCCGTCGCGGCGGCCTGGACCTGGCCGCCGGCGAGGAGGTAGTTGGCGCCGACCGCGGAGCCGCCCCCGACGAGGGCCGCGGCCAGCATCCCGGCGATCAGCACGGGCGCCCCGAAGCGCTTGGGCTCCTTGCGGCGCGGCGTTCCCGAGCCGGTCTCCGCCGGGGCGGCGTAGCCCTCGTAGCCCGCCGCCTGGTACCCGCCCTGGGACGGAGCGTACTGCGAGCTGCCGTAGCCCGCACCGGCCGCCGGGGCGCCGTAGGGGCTTCCGTAGCCGGACGTCGAGGGCAGGGGCCGCGTGGCGTTCCAGCTCGAGGAGGCATCGGCCGATCCGTCGGCGTCGGTCCCCGCCTCGCCGCGTACCGCGTTCGGGACCGACGGCGCCTGCGGGGGCACGGCGGGCCGCGGAGGGACGCTCCGTGCACCGGGGGCCTCCTGGGGGTTCTGGTGCTCGTGTCCTGCCTGGCTGGGATCGCTCATCGTGGGGTCCTTTCTCACGTCCTTGGGAACAACTATGGCAAGCGGGACTGTGTTCCCCGAAAGCTTTGCCTGAGCGCTCCCTGTGAGCCCGCCGGACGCGCCGCGGGCTTTCGCTGTCGGCGCATCCCGGCTGTTGGACGCCCCGTTGCTCCAACCATAGAATCAAGGTCGACGGCCCCGGCCGGCCCGCGGGCCCGACGGATCACGGTCCGGAACGACGCAGGGCCGTCCTCGATGCTGAAGGGTGATCCATGCGTTTTCCAGCCAGGCGGATCGCGGCGGCGGCTGCCGCCGGACTGCTGTCCCTGTTCCTCCTCGCCGCCCCCGCGGCCGCCGAACCGCCGGTCACCATCCCCCCGGGCCAGTTCGTCGTCGACGCCGTCGACGCCCTCGGGAGCGAGGCGGACCGCGTCGACGACGCCGTCTCCCAGCTCCGCTCGGACACCGGACGCGGGCTCTTCGTGGTCTACATCGACGAGTTCGAGGATCCCGCCGACGCCTCGGAGTGGGCCGTCGAAGTGGCCGAGGCGAAGGGCCTCGGCACCAACGACTCGATCCTCGTGCTGGCCACGGAGGCGCGCCAGGGCATCCTCTTCTCCCACGCCTCCGGGGACATCGCCGCCTACGACGACGAGGTCTTCCGGGACTTCGTGGCCCCCGAGCTCGGCGGCTCGACCCTCGCATCCGACGACTGGGCGAACGCCGCGGTCGGCGCCGCCGAGGGCATCGCCGCGGCGGACGCGGGCACGCTGTCCGGATCCGCCACGGGCAACGGCTCCAGCGCTCCGGCCGACGGCTCCGGCTCCTCGGCCGCGCCCTGGATCATCGGCGGCGTGGTCGTGGCCGGCGGCGCCACCGCCTGGGCCCTGTCCCGCCGGAGGAAGCTGCCCGCGACCGGCCCCGCCCAGGGGCCCCAGGCGGGACCGGACGGGCGCGTCGTCGACCCGCTCGCGGGCCTCTCCATCCCCGAGCTCCGCCAGCGCGCCGGCGGCCTCCTGATCGCGGCGGACGACGCGATCCGCTCGAGCGAACAGGAGGTCGGCTTCGCCCTGGCCCAGTACGGCGAGGAGTCCGTGAAGCCCTTCGTCGAGGACATCGCGGCCGCGAAGGGGCACCTGAACGAGTCCTTCAAGCTCCAGCAGCAGCTCGACGACCACATTCCGGACACCGAGGAACAGCAGCGCACCTGGCTCGGGGACATCATCCGGCGCTGCGAGGCCGTCAACGAGACCCTCGAGGAGCACCGGGCGGACTTCGACTCCCTCCGTGAGCTGGAACGCAAGGCCCCCGAGGCCGTGGCCTCCCTCCAGGAAGAGGCACCCCGGCTGCGCGGCCGCCTCGCCGGCGCCCGCGATGAGCTCGAACGACTCTCCGCCCGCTACGCGGACTCCGCGCTGGCCCAGGTGCGCGACAACATCGAGCAGGCCACGGAGCGGCTCGACTTCGTCGACACTGCCGTGGCGACGGCCGAGGAGAAGCTCGGCGACCAGGCCGCGAGCGAGGCCGCGGTCGCCGTGCGGGCCGGCGAGGAGGGGCTGCACCAGGCCACGGTCCTGCTCGACGCGATCGGCTCCACGGCCGAGGAGCTCGCCCAGGCGGCCACGGAGCTCGAGTCGGCGGTCGCACGGACCGCCCAAGACCTCGCGCAGGCCCGGGCCATGGTCGCGTCGGGGCGCAGCCCCGAGCTGGCCGGGCCCGTGGCCGCGGTCGAGCAATCCCTGGCCCGGGTCAAGGCCGCGCGCGAGGCCGGCCGCACCGATCCCGTCGAGCTGCTGCTGGCCGTCGAGGCGGCGCACGCGCAACTGGACGCCCCGCTGGGTACCATCCGCGATCAGGCGGAACAGGCACGGCGTGCGGCCGAGCAGCTGCAGGCGGCCGTGCGCAATGCCCAGTTCAAGATCCAGGGCACCAACGACTACATCCGCGCGCGCCGCGGCGGTGTGCGCTCCACGGCGCGCACACGCCTCGCCGAGGCCCAGCGCAATCTCGACGAGGCGCTGCGGATCGGCTCCCAGGACCCGGTCTCCGCGCTGCAGTACGCGAACCAGGCCGGCTACCTCGCCGACCAGGCCGCCCGTGAGGCGGAGAACGACGTCAACGGCTTCGGCTCCGGCGGCGGGTTCGGCGGCGGGTTCGGCGGCGGGCAGGGCGGTTTCGGCGGAGGCATGAGCGGGGCGATCCTCGGCGGCATCCTCATCGATTCGATCCTCCGCGGGGGCTCCAGCGGCGGAGGCGGCCACTCCGGCGGCGTCTTCGGCGGTGGGGGCTTCGGCGGTTTCGGCGGGGGCGGCGGGGGCGGAGGCTTCGGCGGCGGCTTCGGCGGAGGCGGCGGCTTCGGAGGCGGCCACTCCGGCGGAGGCGGTAACTTCTGAGCCCCGGCGCTCGTCGTCCCCGGCGACGGGCACAACACGACAGACCAGCAGGACCCATCAAGATCAAGCAGGACAAGTGGAAGGTGACACCGTGGTAAAGCAGTCGATTTTTGGACGCATCGCCCAGCTGGCCAAGGCCAACATCAACGCCATGCTGGACTCGGCGGAGGACCCGCAGAAGATGCTGGACCAGATGGTCCGTGACTACACGAACAACATCGCGGAGGCGGAGACCGCCGTCGCGCAGACCATCGGCAACCTGCGCATGCTCCAGCAGGACTACCGCGAGGACCAGGAGAATGCGCGCGACTGGGGCAACAAGGCCCTGGCCGCCTCCCGCAAGGCCGACGAGTTCCGCGGCGCCGGCGACGACGCCAACGCCGCGAAGTTCGACAACCTCGCCAAGGTCGCCATCCAGCGCCAGATGCAGTCCGAGCGCGAGGCCAGGGGCGCCGAGCCGACGATCGCCTCCCAGGAGGAGATCGTCGCCAAGCTCAAGTCGGGGCTCGACGGCATGAAGGGCAAGCGCCAGGAACTGGTCTCCAAGCGGGACGAACTCGTGGCGCGCGCCAAGTCCGCCCAGGCGCAGACCCAGGTCCACGACGCCATCAAGAGCATCGACATCCTGGACCCCACGTCGGAGGTCTCCCGCTTCGAGGAGAAGATCCGCCGTGAGGAAGCCCGCGTCATCGGCCAGAACGAGCTGGCCGCCTCGAGCCTCGACGCCCAGTTCGAGTCCCTCGAGGACCTCGGCGAGCAGAGCGAGGTCGAGGCCCGGCTTGCCGCTCTGAAGGCCGGGGCCTCCCCCGCCACCCTCGAGGGCGCCGCCGACGAGGCCTCCGGCACCTCCTACCACGGCGCCTGATCCGCGCGGGGTCCGGCACCGGCGTCGTACCGGTCCGGACCCCGCCGCGGCCGTTCCGGGCATGAAGAAGGGCCCCGATCCAGTGGATCGGGGCCCTTCGCGTGGTTGCGGGGACAGGATTTGAACCTGTGACCTCCGGGTTATGAGCCCGGCGAGCTACCGAACTGCTCCACCCCGCGGCGCGAGATACAACTCTACGCGCTCCCGTCCGGGACGCCAAATCGGGTGCCCGGGGCAAGCGGCAGCGGCCTCGTCAGTGGCGGCGCTCGGCGATCATCCGCCCCACGATGAGCCGCATGATCTCGTTGCTTCCCTCCAGGATCTGGTGCACGCGCAGGTCGCGCACGATCTTCTCGATCCCGTATTCCGCCAGGTAGCCGTAGCCGCCGAGCAGCTGCAGGGCGCCGTTGGCCACGTCGAAACCCGCGTCGGTCGCGACGCGCTTGGCCATGGCGCACCAGCGCACGGCGTCGGGGTCGCCGTCGTCGAGCGCTCCGGCCGCCCGCCATAGCAGCGTGCGCGCCGCCTCCAGCTGCGTCTCCAGGTCGGCCAGTCGGAACAGCACCGACTGCTGCTCGATGAGCGGCCGCCCGAACGCCTCGCGGTCCCGTACGTGGGCTATGGCGGCGTCAAGGGCGGCCTGTCCCCCGCCGAGCGAGCACGCACCGATGTTGAGCCGGCCGCCGTTGAGTCCCTTCATGGCGATCGGGAAGCCCTGTCCCTCGGAGCCGAGCCGGTCCCGGGCCGCCACGCGGACGCCGTTGAGCACGACTTGCCGGGTCGGCTGCGCGTTCCAGCCCATCTTGCGCTCGGGCGGGCCGAACGAGAGCCCCTCGCTCGCCCCGTCGACGAGGAACGCGCTGATCCCGTGGCTGCCCGTGTCGGCGGTGCGGGCCATGACGAGGTAGCAGGAGGCGGCGCCTGCCCCGGAGATGAACTGCTTGGTGCCCGTGATCTCGTAGCCCCCGTCCCCGGTGGGCCGGGCCCGGGTGGTGAGGGATCCGGCGTCGGACCCCGCCCCGGGCTCCGTCAGGCAGTAGCTGGCCAGCTCGCCCATCCCCGCGAGCCGGGGCAGCCAGTCCTCCCGCTGCGCGTCGTCGCCGAAGGCGTCGATCATCCACACGACCATGTTGTGGATGGAGATGTAGGCGGCGATCGTGGGGCAGGCCTTGGAGAGCTCCTCGAAGACCCGGACGGCGTCCAGCCGCCCCAGCCCCGCTCCGCCGTGCTCCTCGGGGACGTAGATCGCCCCCATGCCCAGCCCGCCGGCGGCCTCGAGGACGTCGATCGGGAAGTGGTGCCCGCGGTCCCAGGCCGCGGCGTGCGGGGCGATGCGCTCCCGCGCGAAGTCCCGGACCATCTCGAGGATGGCCTGCTGCTCGTCGTCGAGCTGGAACACGGGACCCTCCTGGTCGCTAGCGGCTGACCTTGCCCATGAGCGAGGCGATCGGGGCCAGCAGGACCGGCCGGGACAGGAACCACGCGGCGGCCATCGCCACGACGGAGCCCGCGAAGAACCAGAAGCCGATCCATGTGCCGTCGTCACGCGCCCCGTACATGTGGTTCAGGTTCCGCACGGCGCCGGTGGAGAGCACGAGCGCCACGTGGGTGATGACGAAGAAGACGAAGTACAACATGACGGGGAAGTGCACGGCGCGGGCCAGCTCCACCGGGTAGGCCTTGTTCACGGCGGCCTTCTTGGGCCAGGCCTCGGACATCCGCAGTCCCGTGATGATGGCCAGGGGGGCCGCGACGAAGACCGTGAGGAAGTAGGTGAGCAGCTGGAGGCTGTTGTAGTTCACCCAGCCGTCCTCGACGGGCCAGTCGAGGGAGAGGTACTGCAGCCCGGCCGAGACGGCGTTCGGAAAGACCTCCCAGCTCGTGGGGACGATCCGCATCCAGTGCCCGGTGGCGAACAGCAGCACGATGAACACGAAGCCGTTGAGCACCCAGAGGGCGTCGAGGGTCAGGTGGAACCACAGGTTGATGCTGATCCGCTTGGGCGGGTTCCTGGTCTTCACCAGGCCCTTGTTGTTGCGCGTCCAGTGGGCCGGCGGCCGCTGCTGGGTACGCACCTGCCAGCCGCTGCGGATGATCAACAGGATGAAGAAGGCGTTGAGGAAGTGCTGCCAGGACATCCAGACGGGGATCCCGGTCGGTGCCGCGGCCGGAAGCTCGGTGTGCCCCGGGTAGCGGGCGAGGAACTCCTGGACGCCCTCGAGGCCGACGAGCCAGCGCGCCGCGAGGACGCCGAGGCCCAGCAGCACGAGCCCTCCTCCGGCGAGCCAGGCGAAGCGGAGCCAGCCGCGCGCTCCCGCGCGGGCGTCCTTGGAGGCGGTGGACTTCACGGAGGCTCCCTCTCTTGATGCTGGGTACGGGCACCACGATACTAGGCATTGCTAGCATCTAGTAGGACTTCAGAGTAAATCCCGGGACGGCTCTGCCGCCCGGGTCCGGCGCCCGGCCGCACCCGGGCAGCGTACGAGCGGAAGGACACCGCCATGGCCCGCAGGGAACCGCTCCCCATGGATCCCATCGCCGAGGCGAAGCGGCAGTGGATCGAGCACGGCTGGGAGGACGCGGCCGACGGCATGGTCGCGATCGCCTCGATCATGCGCACCCAACAGCTCATGCTCGCCCGGGTGGAGGCGGCCCTGAAGGAGTTCGGCCTCTCGTTCGCCCGCTACGAGCTGCTGCGCCTGCTCAGCTTCACACGCGACGGCGCGCTGCCGATGGCGAGCGCGAGCGCGCGCCTGCAGGTCCACCCCACGAGCACGACGAACACCGTGGACCGGCTCGAGCGGGACGGCCTCGCGCGCCGCGACGCGCACCCCACGGACGGCCGCGCGACCCTCGTGGTCGTGACCGAGCGCGGGCGGGACGTCGTCACGCAGGCCACCCAGCGGCTCAACGAGCACGTCTTCGGCGATCCGGGGATCCCCAGCGGCGAGCTCGGCCAGCTCGTGCGCATCCTCGCCGGCTTCCGTCGCCGCTCCGGCGACTTCGCGGATCCCCCGAGTCCCCCCGAGCCCCTGTAGGACGGGCACATGCGGAAGGCCCCCGGTCTGGTGTCCCAGACCGGGGGCCTTCCTTCTCGTTGCGGGGACAGGATTTGAACCTGTGACCTCCGGGTTATGAGCCCGGCGAGCTACCGAACTGCTCCACCCCGCGGCGTGAAGTCCCTACTCTGTCACGTCGCGGGGCGGAGATCAAATCGGCTAGCCCTCGCCCTCGGCCGGGGCGTCCTCGGCCGGCTCCCCGCCGTCCTGGCCCTCCGCGCCCTCGGCCTCCTCGGGGGCCACGGCGGGCTCGCCCGTGATCTCGGCCTCGGCGTCGATCGCGGCGCGCAGGGCTGCCTGGAGCTTGGCCTGCTCCGCGCCGTAGGCGGCGAAGTCGCCCTCCGCGAGCGCGGTCTGTCCGGCCTGGATGGCGTTGCTTGCGGCCGCGAGGGCGGCCTTGAGGCGCTGCTCCGCCGTCGTGCTCGGCGTCTCACCGCCCTCACCCGGCTCCTCGCCCGTGCCCGGGGCGTCGCCCTCGCCGGTCACGGCGCCCGAGGATCCCTCGAAGAGCTGGTCCAGCGCCTCGGAGAGCGTGTCGGCGAAGCCGACCTTGTCACCGAAGGAGACCAGCACCTTGCGCAGCGTCGGGTAGGCCGTCTGGCCCGTCGACTGGACGTACACCGGCTGGACGTGCAGGATGCCGCCGCCGACCGGCAGCGAGAGCAGGTTGCCGTTGATGACGGTCGAGGCGCCCTGGCGGAGCAGGTTCAGCTGGGTCGACACGTTGGTGTTCGAGTCGAAGTTCTGCTGTGCCTGGCCCGGCCCGGGGACCACCGTGGAGCGCGGAAGCTCGAGGAGCCGCAGCGTGCCGTAGCCCTCGGCCTTGACGCCGGCCTCGCCGGTCCCGGCATCCGCCTCGGCGGAGAGGAAGCCGTAGAGCACGTTGCGCTGCTGGCCGCCCGTGCCGGTCTGCGGGATGAAGGTGGACGTCAGGGAGAACGTCTCGGCCTCCTGGTCCGGCATCTTCAGGGACAGGTAGTACGGGGGCTGCTTCACGTTGCCCTCGGAGCGCGTCGGATCGTTCGGGACGATCCAGGCGTCGTTGGCCTCGTAGAAGTTGTCCGCGTCCGTGACGTGGTATCGGCCCAGGAGCTGGCGCTGGACCTTGAACAGGTCCTCCGGGTAGCGCACGTGGCTCATGAGCTCGGCGCTCATCTCGGTGAAGGGCTTGATCGTGGTCGGGAAGACCTTGGTCCACGCCTGCAGGAGCGGCTCGTCCGGCTCCCACGCGTAGAGGTCCACCGAGCCGTCGTAGGCGTCGACCGTGGCCTTGACCGAGTTGCGGATGTAGTTCACCTGGCCCGTGAGGCTCGTGGCGCGGTTGGCGCCCGTGAGCGAGTCGGTGACCGCGGACTCGAGCTGCTGCTGCGTGGAGTACGGGTAGTTGGCGTTCGTCGTGTAGGCGTCCACGATCCACTTCACGCGCCCGTCGATGATGGCCGGGTAGGCGTTGGAGTCGACCGTCAGGTACGGGGCGACCTTCTCGACGCGCTCCTTCGGATTGCGGTCGTAGAGGATCTCCGACTCGGCGTTGATCGCGTCGGAGAGCAGGAGGTCGGTCGAGCCGAACTTGAGCGCGTAGACGAGCTTGTTGAAGAAATTGCCGACGTTCGGGCCGCCGCCGCCCGTGAAGGTGTAGCGCGTGTCCTGGCCCTCTTCCTCGCCCTGCGGCCGGTCGAGCTCGCGGGGCTGCCAGTCCTCCGGGCCGCCGACGATCGAGTACTCCGGGGAGTACTCGCCGAAGTAGATGCGCGGCTCGTAGTCGTCGTCGCTCGCCAGGTCGCCGCGGGTCGGGATGTCCTCGAGCATGAACGCGGGACGCCCGCCGGAGGCCACCTTGGCACCGTAGGCGGCGACCAGGCCGTAGCCGTGGGTGTAGGTGATGTGCTGGTTGACCCACGAGTCGGTGGGATCGACGTTGACCTCGCGGACCGCGATCACGGTGTCCTCGACCTTGCCGTCGATCTCGTAGCGGTCGACGTTCAGGGTGGGCGCGAACCGGTAGTAGGTGCGGAACTGCTGCAGCTGCGCGAAGGCGTCGGAGACGAGGTTCGGGTCCAGCAGACGGATGTTCGTCGTCGTGGCGCTGTCCTGCGCGAGGGCGTTCTGCGCCGTGTCCGTCGTGGCGTTGTAGTTGGTCGACTCCACGGCGTCGAGGCCGTAGGCCTTGCGCGTCATCTCGATGTTGTCGCGGATGTACTGCTGCTCGAGCGACTTCTCCGAGGGCACGACCTGGTACTGCTGGACGATGAACGGGTAGATGCCGCCGGCGACGAGGGCCGTGACGATCAGCATCGCGGTGCCGACGATCGGGAGCTTCCAGCGGCCCAGGATGGCGCCGAGGACGAACAGCACGGCCACGAGCACGGCGGCCACGGCGAGGATCGTCTTGGTCGGGATGACCGCGTTGACGTCCGTGTACAGGGCGCCGGCGACGCGGCCGTCCTGGTTCAGCAGGGTCGAGTACCGGTCCAGGAAGTAGTTGCCGGCCTGCAGCAGCAGGAACACGGCGGCGGCGACGCAGATGTGGATGCGGGCGGCCTTGGAGACGACGACGCCGCCGCGCTCCTCGATCCGGATGCCCCCGTAGAGGTAGTGCATCAGGACGCCGGCGATGCCGGCGATGAGCACCACGGAGACGAGGTATCCCAGGAGGAGGCCGAGGAACGGCAGGGTGTTCATGTAGAAGGACAGGTCCAGTCCGAACCGCGGATCGGCCTCGCCGTAGGGCACCTGGTTGAAGAAGAGCAGGACCTGCTGCCACTGGCCGGTCACGGCCGTTGCGGCGAAGGCGCCGATCACCACGGGGATGCCGATCATCAGCAGGCGGCGGATGGGCTCGAGCTGCGACTGGTAGCGGTGCAGGCTGTCCTGGATCTGCGTGTCCGGTGCGTAGACCGGACGGGAACGGAACGCCAGGGTCAGGCTCGTCCAGATCGCGGCCGCCATCAGCACGAAGGCGATCGCGAAGATGGCCGCCTTGGTGAGGTTCTGCTTCCAGAACACTTCCGAGAACCCGAGCTGGTTGTACCAGAGGACGTCGGCGTAGATGTTCGCGAAGAAGACGAACGCCGCCACGAGGAGGCCGATGATCACCACCGTGGGCATGAGCGCGGAAGGCCTGCGCGGGGGCCCTTGCTGGGGCGGGGCTCCCCCGCCGGCTGGCTCGCCGGGCCCTTGCGGGCGTCCGCCGAATGGACTGTCAGCGCCAAAACTCACTGTATGAACCTCATCCTCGGGGTATGGTTCTGCACCGCCGACGGCTTGAGGGCGGTTTGCGTACCATTCTGCCTTGTGTACGACGACGGGGGCGAACCGCGGGTTCCCGGGTTCCGGGATCGAAAGCCGATCGTGACCTGACGGTCAGCCGCAGGCGGGCAGCGAGGCCGGGTCCTCCCCCGCGGCGACGTGCTCGAGCGCGGCGCGCGCGTCGTCGAGCGTCTCGACCTTGACGACGGAAAGCCCGTCCGGGATGCGGCCGAGGACCTCTTCGCAGTTCCCCGCCGGGGCGAGGAACAGCTCGGCCCCGTTGTCGCGGGCCCCGACGAGCTTCTGCGCGATCCCTCCAATGGGGCCGACGGCGCCCGCGGCGTCGATGGTCCCGGTGCCGGCCACGTGCCTCCCGCCGGCGAGCTCGCCGGGGGTGAGCGTGTCGATGAGCCCGAGGGAGAACATGAGGCCCGCGCTCGGCCCGCCGACGTTGGTCAGCGTGAAGTCGACGTCGAACGGGAAGTCGTAGGCGGTGTCGAGGAAGACGCCGAGGAGGCGCTGGCCCTCGGGCGAGGCCGCGGTGACGACCTCGACCTCGAGCTCCTCGCCGTCCCGCTCGAGCCCGAGCATGCTGGGGGCGTCGCCGGCGTCCTGAAGCCGCTCGCGCAGCATGGTCGCGTCGGCGATCCGCTCCCCGTTGACCGTGCGCAGGACGTCGCCCTGCTGCAGGATCCCGGCATTGGTGGCGGTGGCGAGCTCCGCGACCGAGATGGTCTGCCCGTACTCGATCCCGAGGCTGCCGAGGGCGGCGGCGACCGAGGTCTGCTGGGAGGAGTCCATCTGCGCGGTGTTCTGCTCGGTGATCTGCTCGTCGGTCGTGCCCCGCGGGTAGACGGTCTCCTCCGGGTAGACGTCCTGCGCCGGGTCGACCCAGCCCTGGAGCACCTGGAAGAACGGGATGCGGCGGTCGGCCCCGCCCCGGACGTAGACCGTGGTCAGGTCCAGGGGCCCCTCCGGCTGGAACGACTCGCGGCCGCTGACGCGGATGACGGGCTCGCCGTCGACGATCCCGACCGTGTTGATCGCCGGTCCGGGCGACTCGACGACGAACGGGCTCGGCAGCGCCATGGCGCCGAAGCCCGTCACGAGGGCGACGGCCGTCGACCCGATGAGGGCCCGCTGGATGCGCGTCCTGCGGGCGGCGTCGGCCGCCGGCCGGTGGGATCCCCCGGCTCCCGCGGGGCCTCCCGCGTCCGCGGGATCGGCGGGCCCGCCGAGCTGATGCTGCGTCACGTTCAGGTGTCCCTTCTGCCTCGGGCCCCGTGGCCCCTCCGGCGCGGCCGTTCGGCCTCCCCTAGGCTACTCGCTGCCGAGCGGGATCGGCTTTGCCCACAGCGAACCGACGGCGATTTCCATGGGTCTACCGGGGTGGCCGGGGGTACCGTGGTCGCATGGCTGAGAACCCCCCGAACCCCCGTCCCGACGGCTCCGACGACCCCGAGGAGCCGGGACGCCAGGATCCGTTCGCCGAGATGCTCTCGGGCCTCTTCGGGGGCCAGCTGCCCGCCGGCTTCGACCCGAAGGACCTCCCCGAGGGCCTCGGCGCCGCGATGGGGATGCCCAACGACCCCGAGGCGATGCAGGCGATGTTCCGCCAGGTGCAGGCCATGATGGGCGCCATGGCCACGGGCGACGGCGGCCCGGTGAACTGGAAGCTGGCCCGGGATTCCGCGCGCCAGGCGGCCGCGGGCTCCGACCCGGCCGTCAGCCCGGCCCGCGCCGGCGCCGTCGGAGACGCCGGGCGGCTGGCCGAGCTGTGGCTGGACCAGGCCACGTCGTTCACCTCGCCCGCCTCCGGCTTCACCGCGCTGTCCCGGGCCGAGTGGGTCGAGAAGACGATGGACACGTGGAAGACCCTGACCGAGCCGGTGGCCGTCAGCGTCGCCGGCGCCATCAGCCAGGCGATGCGGGAGCAGATGCCCGAGGAGCTCAAGCCGATGCTCGGCGGGGCGCAGGGCATGTTCCAGAACCTCGGCGGGGCCATGTTCGGCCTGCAGCTGGGAACGGCCGTCGGCGGACTGGCCAAGGACGTCCTCGGCTCGAGCGACATCGGCCTGCCGCTGGCGGGCCCCGCACCCGCGCTCGTGCCCGTCAATGTCGCCGCGTTCGGCGAGGGGCTCGACGTCCCCGAACAGGAGGTCCTCCTGTTCGCGGCGCTGCGCGAGGCCGCGCATACGCGCCTCTTCGCCCGCGTGCCGTGGCTGCGCGCGCACGTCCTCGGCGCGATCGGGGACTACGCCCGCGGCATCCACATCGACCTGTCGAAGATCGAGGAGGCCGTGCGCGACATCGATCCGTCCAACCCCGAGTCGCTGCAGGGCGCGGTGACCGAGGGGCTCTTCACGCCGCAGCGCACGGGAGCGCAGGACGCCGCGCTGGCGAAGCTGGAGACGGCGCTGGCCCTCATCGAGGGCTGGGTCGACGAGGTCGTCGCGGCCGCCTCCTCCAACCTTCCCTCCGCCGCGGCACTGAGGGAGACCGTCCGCAGGCGCCGGGCCACGGGCGGCCCCGCCGAGCAGGCCTTCGCCTCGCTCGTGGGGCTCGAGCTGCGGCCCCGCCGGCTGCGCGACGCCGCGGCGTTCTGGGCCCAGGTTCTCGCCGACCGCGGCATCGAGGGCCGGGACGCCGTGTGGGAGCACCCCGACCTCATGCCCACGGCCGAGGACCTCGACGACCCCGCCGGCTTCGGCGGCCGCCGCGCCCTCGTGGACGCGGGCGACGCGGAGCTCGACGAGGCCCTGAACCGGCTCCTGTCCGGCGGCTACGACACGCCCGCCGCGGACGACGCCGGGGCCGCGTCCGGTCCCGGGGAACCGGACGAGGACGGTCAGGACGACGACCCGTCCGGAGCGGGCGAGGACACCGAAGGCCGCTAGACCCGCCCAAGCCGTTGCCCGGCGCCGGTCGGCGGCGGGCCCGGTGCCTCGGTCCCGGGCCCGGCGGCTCCCCGCCGCGAGGCGAGGCGCAGCGGAGGTGCGGGGCTACGCGAGGGGCCCGGCCCCGCCGTCGTCCGGGTCCCCGCCGTCCAGCGGGTCCGCTCCGCTGTCCGCCGGCCCACCGCCCGCGGCGAGCCGCGTGCCGAAACCGACGCCCGCGAGGAACGCCTTCGCCTCGGCCAGGCGCGGGTAGCGCTTCTCCAGGGTCCGGAACGCGGGTCCGTGCCCGCCCGGAGCCACGAGGTGGGCGAGCTCGTGGTGGAGCACGTAGTCGAGCACCCAGTCCGGAATCTCCTGCAAACGGTGGGAGATCCGGATCGTGCCGTCCGCCGGCGTGGCCGAGCCCCAGCGGGAGTTCTGGTTCGTGACCCAGCGGACGGAGAGGGGGCGCGCCCGCCCCTCGAGCAGCTCGGCGCTCAGCCGGGCGGCGCGGCGCATCAGCTCCTCGTCGTTGCGGCCCGAGGCCCGGCCCCGGCGGCGGTCGCGCCCGGCCTTCAGCCGCCCCACCATCTCCTCGATCCAGTGTTCCTCCTGCGCGCGGCTCAGGTGCGCGGGAACGGAGACGACGGCCTCGGCGCCCTTCCACGCCGCAGACACGGTCTTGCGGCGCCGGGCCGAGCGGACGACGCGGACGCGGAGCCCGTCGTCGAGCACGAGCACGCGCTCACCGGGTTGCAAGGGCATGGGGTCTCCTGATCTGTCGTCGCGGTCCCACTCTCCCGCGAAAGGCTGTGGATAGCCCGTTCCGGGGCCTTGGCGCGTGCCACGATGGCTAGTCCCGGCGGGCATCGCCGGCGAGACACCAGGAGGCCATCATGCGCATCAATCCCGGATTACGGGTGATCAGCCTAGCCGACGGTTCCGTCTGCATCGGGGCCACGGCCGGCGGGCTGTGGATAGACGGGCTCGACGCCCGCGACAAGGCGTTCATCGACGCCCTCGCGTCGCCCGCGGGCGCCCCGGCGGACGGACCCGGCACCGCCCCGAGGGGTTCCTCGTCCGGCGGATCCGGCGCGGACGCCCTCCCGGACGCCGAGCGGCGGGGCGAGCTCCTGGCGATCCTCGAACCGGTCCTCGTCGCGGACGCCGCGTACCGGATCCCCGGGGTCCGCGCGTCCCGGCTCGCCCCCGACATCGCGCAATGGTCCGCGGCCTACGGGCTGCACGCGGGCCCGCTCGTCGAACGGCGGATGCGCGCCGTGGTCCGCATCCACGGGCTCGACCGCTGCGGCCAGACCGTGGCCGTGCTCCTCGCGGCGGCCGGGATCGGATCCCTCCAGCTCTGCGACCCCCGGCCCGTCGAGGCAGGCGACCTCGGCGCCGGACCGCTGCGCCTCGCCGACCTCGGCCTGGAGCGGCCCCGCGCCCTGGCCCGGCACCTGGGCCGGCACTGGCCGCATGCCTCCCTGTCGACGTGGGAACCGGGAACGGGAGGGACCACCCAGGAGGCGGACGCCGTCGTCGCCGTCGGATCGCCGTGGCTCGACGAGGACCTCGCCGCGTACCTCGCCGCCACCGACGTGCCCCACTTGCGCGTCGCGTGCGGCGAGGCGGGATCCGGCGTCGGGCCGCTCGTCGTCCCCGGGGCCACGCCGTGCCTGGACTGCGCGGCGGACGCCGGCTTGCCCGCCGCGGTGCCGCGGACGGCCACGTGCGCCGGTCCTACCGAGGTCTCGCTCGCGGCGGCCGCCGCGGGCCTGGCCGTCCAGCAGATCCTGATGCTCGTCGACGGCGTCCAGGTTCCCGCCGCGGCCGGTGCCGTCCTGGAGCTGGACCTGGCGACGGGCGGCGTCGGAACGCGGGCCGTGGCCGCCCGGCCCGGCTGCCTGTGCCTGCTGAGGGCCGCGTAGGCTCCGCGCCTCAGGCGCCGGGCGCCCCCGCCGAGAGGATGTCCAGGACATCGCGTCCGTAGCGCTCGAGCTTGCCCGCCCCGACGCCGGGGACCTTGACCAGGCCGGCGGGATCGCTCGGCATGGCCTCGGCGATGGCCATCAGCGTGGCGTCGGTGAAGACGACGAACGCCGGGACGGCCGCCTCCTGCGAGACCTTCAGCCGCCAGGCCCGCAGCTCCTCGAACACGGCCTCGTCGTACCCGGGCGGGCAGCCGTTGCAGCGGCCGAGCTTGCGCTCCGCCGCCGACATGAGCATGGTGCCGCAGATCCGGCACGTCGCCGGCCCGGACGGGCGCTTGCGGCCGGAACGGCGGGCCGGCGCGTCCCCCGTGCGGCTCGAGGACGCGGGGCGCAGCCCGTCCAGGAAGCGCGAGGGGCGCCGGTTGGCGCGGCCGCCCGGGGTCCGGGACAGCGACCAGCTCAGCTGCAGGTGCTCGCGGGCACGCGTGATGCCCACGTAGAGCAGGCGGCGCTCCTCGTCGAAGCCCGCCTGGTCCTCGGCGAAGGAGATCGGCATGAGCCCCTCGCTCAGGCCCACGAGGAACACGGCGTCCCATTCCAGGCCCTTGGCGGAGTGGAGCGAGGCGAGGGTGACGCCCTGGACCGTCGGGGCGTGCTGCGTCGAGGCGCGCTCGTCGAGCTCGGCCACGAACTCCGCCAGGGTGAACGGCGTCTCGCGGCCCGCGCGGGAGCGCTCGAGCTCCCCAGCGAGCGCCACGAGGGCCGAGAGCGACTCCCAGCGCTCGCGCACGGCGCCCGAACCCGACGGCGGCTCGGCGGTGTAGCCGAGCGAGGCCAGGATGTCGCGGCACTGCTGCGGGACCGGGTCGTCCGACTCGACCCGCGCCGCGGCGCGCAGCTGCAGGACCGCGTCGCGGACCTCGCGGCGCTGGAAGAACCGCTCGCCGCCGCGCAGCTGGTAGCCGATCCCGGCGGCGGAGAGCGCCTGCTCGTAGGACTCGGACTGGCCGTTCGTGCGGAACAGGACGGCGATCTCGGCCGGCCGCACGCCGTCGTCGATGAGCGCGCGGATCCGGCCGGCGACGTGGGCCGCCTCCGCCTCGTCGTCGGTGCACTCGGTGAACGCCGGCTCGGGGCCGGCCGGGCGCTGGGCGATGAGCTCGAGCGGCTGCGGCCAGGCCACGCCCTGCCCGGGGATCCCCGGTTCGGGGCGTCGTGACGCGAGGAGGCGGTTGGCCAGGTGCACGACCTGCGGGGTGGAGCGGTAGTCGCGGACGAGCTTGACCACGGGGGCGCCCGGGTGGCGTTCGGTGAATTTCAGGAGGTGCGACGGCGTGGCCCCGGTGAACGAGTAGATCGTCTGGCTTGCGTCGCCGACCACGCACAGCTCGCCGCGACCGCCGAGCCACAGGTCCAGGAGGCGCTGCTGCAGGGGAGAGACGTCCTGGTACTCGTCGACGACGAAGTGCCGGTACTGTCCGCGGACCGCCGCGGCGACCTTCTCGTCCTCGTCGAGGATCCCCACGGTGAGCAGCAGGACGTCCTCGAAGTCGATCAGGTTCCGGTCCGTCTTGACGTCCTCGTAGGACTGGAAGAGGCGGGAGACCGTCGTCAGGTCGAGCCCCGCCGGCTGGCCGCGGCCGGCTGCCGCGGCGAGGTAGCTCTCCGGCGTGTGCATCGAGACCTTGGCCCACTCGACCTCGGCGGCGAGGTCGCGCAGCGCCGCCCGGTCGGTGGAGATGCGCAGGCGGCGGGCGGCCTCGGCGAGCAGCTGGGCCTTGTGGTCCACGATGGCCGGCAGCTGCCCGCCGATGGCCTGCGGCCAGAAGAACTGCAGCTGGCGCAGCGCCGCGGCGTGGAAGGTGCGCGCCTGGACGCCGCCGGCGCCGAGGTCGCGCAGGCGGGTCCGCATCTCGCTCGCGGCGCGCGCGGTGAACGTCACGGCGAGGACCTGGTTGGGCCGGTAGGCCTGCGTGTGGACGCCGTAGGCGATCCGGTGGGTGATGGCCCGGGTCTTGCCCGTCCCCGCGCCGGCGAGGACGCACAGCGGGCCGTTCAGCGTCGTGGCGACCTGGCGCTGTTCGTCGTCCAGTCCGTCCAGGATGGTCTCTTCGAGGCTCGTCATGGGCTTCAGTTCTCCAGTCGCCGCGGCTCGGGCAGCGGGCCGCCGTACCAGTGCTCGACGAGGGCGCGGGCGATCGAGGCCCCCGCGGGCACGGAGACCGCCCCGTCGAGCACGGCGGCCGCCAGCTCCCGGCGCGTGAACCAGCGCAGCTCGATGATCTCCTCGCCGTCCGGGACCGTGTGCGTGGAGTCGGCGCGGGCCGTGAAGCCGAGCATGAGCGAGGCGGGGAAGGGCCACGGCTGCGAGCCCAGGTAGCGCGGCTCTCGAACGGTGATCCCGGCCTCCTCGCGGACCTCGCGGACCACGGCCGCCTCGAGCGACTCGCCCGGTTCCACGAATCCTGCCAGGGTCGAGAACCGCTGCCCGCCCCATTGGGCGTTGGCGCCGAGGAGGAGGCGGTCGGCGTCGTCGGTGATGGACACGATGACGGCCGGGTCGGTGCGCGGGAAGTGCTCCGATCCGTCGGCCGGGCATTGCCGCACCCAGCCGCTCTGCACGACCTCCGTCGGTGCACCGCAGCGCGGGCAGTGGGTGTGGGAGGCGTGCCAGTTGGCGATCGCCACGGCCTCGACGAAGAGCCCGGCGTCCCCGGCCCCGAGACCCGCCGCGACGTCGCGCAGGCCGAGCCATTCGGCGTCGTGCAGCCCGGAAGGGACCCCGGCATGGTCCGCGAGGACGAGCTCCTGCCCCGCCCTGCGTCCGAGGTAGACGAGGTGCCGCGCCCCCTCGGCGGCCCCGGTGCCGGAGAGGACCAGGCGCCCGTCCGCCACGGCGGCGCGGCCGTTGACCAGGACGAGGACCGCCGTGTCCGATCCGGACAGGACGGCGGGCAGCCAGCCGGGATCGGCCCGCCGCTCGCACCCGCGGTCCACCGTGGTGCGCGCCAGCGGCAGCTCCCCCAATGGCACGGCGGCGTGCGCGCCGGCGGCTCCCGCGGGCGCGTCGGACGGCGCCGCGGACGGCGCGGGGGCTGGGACGGGGGCGTTCGGTCCGGCCGCGGGGAAAGTCATACCTCCTACCGTACTGACCGGCACCGCCGCCCGCACACGCGGAGGTGCGGGTGTGGACCGCGGCCGGTGGTGAAACCGCTGTTCCCGCGACTCGCCGCACGGCACCACGGCGGCGGCGCCCCGCACCGCATACGGTGGAAGACGTGAAACGCTCTCCCATGGAACTCGCCGCCATCGCCACGGCCGCGGTGCCCGGACTGGCGCCGGTCGGCGTCGCGGGCCTCGCCGACGACGCCGACGACTTCGATTCGGCGGTCATCGTCGACGGGCAGCAGAACCGCTGGCGCGTGCGTTCCCCGCGCCACGACGAGGCGAGCATGCGGCTCGAGACCGAGCTCGCCGCCCTGCGTTCCTTCACGCCCGGCGTGCGCGCGGCCCTGCCCTTCCGCCTGCCTTCGGTGGCCGGGACCGTGAGCCAGGGGCGCTTGCGCACGTTCGTCTACAACCATGTCGACGGCGCCGCGCTGGAGCTGGAGGACCTCGTCTCCAGCGGCGGGCGGACCGCAGCGGACGTCGGCCGCACCCTCGCGGCGATCCATTCGCTGCCCCAGGACGTCGTGGACCGGGCGGACCTGCCGGTCTACTCGGCGAACGAGTTCCGCCAGCGGCGCCTGAACGAGCTCGACCAGGCCGCGACGACGGGCAGGATCCCGGCGCGCCTCCTGCGCCGCTGGGAACACGCCCTGGAGGACGTGGCCCTGTGGCGCTTCAATCCGACCGTGGTCCACGGGGACCTGCACGAGGAGAACCTCCTGCTCGTCGAGGGCCGGGTCAGCGCCGTGACCGGCTGGACGGATCTGCACATCGGGGACCCCGCCGACGACTTTGCCTGGCTCGCGGCCGCGCACGAGCAGTCCTTCGCCGACGCCGTGCTCGAGTCCTACACCGCGCAGCGCGGGGACAAGGCCGATCCGCACCTCATGCGCCGGGCGGCACTGGCCGCCGAGTTCGCCCTGGCCCAGTGGCTGGCCAAGGGCCTCGCCCTCGAGGACGCGGAGCGGATCCAGGAGGCCGAGGACATGCTCCGCGAGCTGGACGAGGACATCGCGGAATTCGGCGGCCAGCCCATCAGCATTGTCGAGCCCCCGCGCTACGACGTCGGGGCGGACGCCTCGGCGGACGGTGCCCTGGCCGGTGCCGAGGCCGGCGCTGCACCCATCGGAGGAGACGACGCCGGGGCCGGCGCCGTCTCCGCGGGCCGCGCCGGTGCGCCAGACGCCGACGGGAACGCGCCGGCCCCGGACGTTGCCGCTGACGCCGGCGCGGACGACGCGGAAGAGGACCGCGCTGGCGGTCCTGCCGCCGGCCCCCACGAGGACACGGACGGCGACGCCGGATCCAGCGCGGACGTGGTCCTCGGCGACGGCGACGAGGACGCGGCCGTCATCATCTCCCGGCCCGGCGCGACGGGCGGCGCGGCCGGCCCGGACGGCGGGCCGGAACACGAACCCGCGGAGCACGACCAGGTCGACGTCCCGGCGGAGGACGAGGCGGCGGGCGGTCAGCCCGCGGACGACGAGGAGGTCGCGGACCAGGCCGTCGCGCCGACCGAGGCCCCGACGTCGGCCCTGCCCGCCATCGACCCGGACGGCCGCACCCTCCGCTAGCCTCCGCGCCCGGGCCTGCCCTATGCCTCGGCGGGTCCGGCGGCCGGCACGGCATCGAGCGCCGTGGTGATGAGCCGTTCCAGTTCCTCCTCCCCCGCCAGGTCGTGGGGGCGGATCGTCGTCCCGTCGCCGACGTAGTAGAACGCGGCGCCGACCTGTTCCACGTCGATCCCGTGGAGCCTCGCCCACCCCAGCCGGTACACGGCCAGTTGCAGGGACTTGTGGGCGAGCTCCCGCCCGGTGGGAACCCGGCCGGTCTTCCAGTCGACGAGGACCCAGCGCTCCGTCCCGTCCTCGCCGCGCTCACGGAACACGGCGTCGACGCGCCCGCGCACGGTCACCGGTCCCACGGGGGTCTCGAGGGGGACCTCGACGTGGGTCGGTTGGCGTTCGGCCCACTCGGAGTCGAGGAAGGCGGCCTTCATCTCCTCGAGGCCGTACTGGTCGTCGACGTAGGCGTCCGCCGCCCCGGGGAATTCGCCGAGGTCGAGCATGCCGGTGCTGCCGTAGTGCTCCTCGACCCACGCGTGGAACGCCGTGCCCTTGCGGGCGGCGATCCCGGGGCGCCGCGGAACGGGGCGGCGCAGCTGGGCGAGGACCTGCCCGGCGTCCGTGGCGAGGTCAACGAACAGCGAGGCCCGCACGTGCCGGGGCGGTTCGGGCCTGCGCGGCCGGGTGGCCTCGAGCTGGCGGGCGACGAGCAGGCGTGCCTCGTGGTCCCAGTCCCGTCCGGAGTCCGTCTCCGGGGCCGGCGGCTCCTGTCCCGTCCAGCCGCGCACGGCGGCCGCGGCGGCCTCGGCCCGCGCCCGCCGCCCGGGAGGCCGGGCCTCGGGTACACCGGCCCGCAGCCGGACGGGGCCCTCGAGGGGGTCGTACGGCCAGCGCGCCTCGACGGGGTCCTCCCGGTAGGGGTTCTCCCCGGGCGCTTCCTCGTCCGCGCACCAGAGCGGGAGCACGGCGGACGGGGCCGGCCCCTCCGCCAACGGCAGCAGCGCCTCGAGGAACGGCGAGGGGGCGGTGGTCTTGGTCCGTGTGCCCGTCCACGCGGTGGCGGAGCAGAGCAACAGGTCCTTGGCCCGGGTCAGCGCCACATAGGCGAGGCGCCGTTCCTCCTGTTCCCCATGCGCGATCACGCGCTGGCGGAACTCGGCCTCGGACTCGACGGCGGCGAAGAGGCTCGGCTGCTCGGTGTCCCAGTGCGGCAGGTCGTTGCGGTCGCCGCGCAGCGGCCAGGGCAGGGCGCTGTCCCCCGTGGTCCACCGCGAGTCGCGGGCCGAGGGGAAGACGCCGTCGTTCAGCCCGGTGACGGCGACGACGTCCCATTCGAGGCCCTTGGAGGCGTGGATGGTCAAGAGCTGAACCGCTTCCGCGCTCGCCTCCTGCTGCACGACCTCGAGCCCGCCCTCCTTGGCGGCCGCGGCGTCGAGCCAGGCCAGGAAGCCGGCCAGGTCGCTGCGCAGGGCGGCGTCCGTGTAGCCGGCCGCGACGTCCGCGAAAGCGTCGAGGTGCCGTCGGGCCGCGTGGATCCCGGTTCCGGGCCGGGCGGCGACCTCGATGTCGAGCCTCAGGGTCCTCTCGACCTCGTGCAGCAGTGCCGGCAGCTCGCCATCCACGAGGGTGCGCAAGTGCCGGACCTCTCGTTGAAGGGCCGTGAGGCGTTGGAGGGCCGCGTCGCTGAGCGTCCGCCCGTCGGCGCTCGTCCAGCCCGGCTTCGGCAGCCAGTCAAGGGCCTCCACGAGGCTCGCGGCGTCGGAGACCTCGCTCCGGGCCTCGGCACGGGCGGCGTCGGCGGCGTCCTCCCGGGTGTCGACGTCGGCCTCGGCGCCGCGGCGCACGGCCGCCTCGCGCCGGCGGGCCAGGAAGCGGGACCAGTCGGCGAACGCCATGAGGTCGGCGGGACCGATCCTCCACCGCGCACCGGAGAGCAGCCTCAGGAGGGCGTCGGAGCGGTCGGGGTCCACGAGGACGCGCAGGGTCGCGACGAGGTCCACGATCTCGGGCATCCCCAGGAGCCCGCCGAGCCCGACGATCTCGTAGGGAATCCCGCGCTCCTCGAGCGAGGTGGCGAGCAGGGCGAGCTGGCCGCGCGTGCGGCACAGCACCGCCAGGGTGGGCGCCCGGCCGTTCAGGCGCCGGAAGGCGTGGTGCTCTTCGAGCAGGCGGTCGGCGATCCACGCGGCCTCGTCCGCGCTCGTCGCGTGGCGGACGAGCTCGACGCGCCCGGGGCCGGCGAAGGGGCTCGCCGCGAGCGGCGGGACCTCGATCCGGCGCCCGCCCCGGTTCGGGTCCGCGGCGTTCAGCGGCGCGGAGACCGCGTTGGCGGCCTCAAGGACGTTGACGGAGTTGCGCCAGGCCGTGGTCAGGAAGGCCGTGGCGGCCGGGCGGCGGTCCCCGTCCGCGGCCACGGCGGGGAACTCCTCCGGAAAGCGGAAGAGCTGCCCGGCGGAGGCGCCGCGGAAGCCGTAGATGGACTGGTTGGGGTCACCGACGGCCGTCACTGCGTGCCCGTCGCCGAAGAGCCGGGAGAACAGGATCATCTGTGCGTGGGAGGTGTCCTGGAACTCGTCGAGCAGCACGACCCTGAAGCGGGCACGTTCCGCCTCGGCCGCGGCGGGGACGGTCTCGGCGATCCGGGCCGCGAGCGCGACGAGGTCGCCGTAGTCCATGACGCCGCGCTCGCGCTTGAGGCGGGCGTAGCCGTCGGCGAGCCCGGCGACCGTGGAGCGCGTCCGGAGCCTGTCGAGGAGCTCGCGGGCCTTCTGCGCGGGCGGTGTCGTCTTGCCTTCCCGGTACGGCAGCGCGGCCAACCGCTCCACGAGGCCGTCGAGGTAGGCGGCTCCCTCCGCGGGCGTGCGCAGGTGCTCGGCGCATTCCCCGGCGAAGGAGACGACGGCGTCGATGAGGGTCGACTTGGACGACGCCAGGTGCTCGTGGTCGCCGTCGTAGGATTCAACGACGTCGGCGGCGAGCTGCCACGCCTGGGCCCCACCGATCAGGGCGGTATCGCTCTCGACCCCGATCCGCAGCCCGTGGTCCTGGACGAGGGTGTTGGCATACGAATGGTACGTCGACACGGAGGGCTCGAGCAGGCCCCCGTCCTCGGGGTCCGGCTCCCAGGCCCCGGACGCCGCGAGGGTCGCGAGCTGCCCGCGGATCCGCTGGGCGAGCTCGCCGGCGGCCTTGCGCGTGAACGTGACGCCCAGGATCTGCTCGGGCCGGACGAGGCCGTTGGCCACGAGCCATACGACGCGGTCGGCCATCGTCGCCGTCTTCCCGGAGCCCGCGCCGGCGACCACGAGGAGGGGTTCGAGCGGGGAGGAGATGATGCGGGACTGCTCGGCGGTGGGTTGGTGCTGGCCCAGCAGCTCGGCCAGTTCCTCGGGCGAGTGCCTCACGGTTCGGTCACCTGCCTTCCTTCGGTACACAGCGGGCAGACGGACGGGAGGCGACATGAGCTGCCAGCCGCCCCGCCGCGGGTGGGGTCGTGCCGGGCCAGGAAGTCGGCGGCCCCCATGGCCCGTGCCGCCTCGAGCACGAGGGGCGTCGCCCAGTCCTCGCCCTCGACGGCGGGCTGGACCTGCTCGCGGGGCGTCTTGGTGGAGGTGCCGAGCTGGACCAGGGCGGCCCCCGCCGGGTCGCGGGACAGGCCTGCGACCCCGTCGAGCGCCCCGGCCCGCACGGCGGCCTGGTAGCTGGCCAGCTGCGGGTTGCGGTCGACGTCCTTGCCTGACGGCTGGCTCTTGCCGGTCTTCAGGTCCACGACGAAGGGGCGCCCGTCGGGGCCGGCCTCGACGCGGTCGATCACCCCGCGCAGCCGCACGGTGGCGGAGCCGTCGCCGATCTCCACCTCGAAGTCGGTCTCGCGGCCGCGCAGCTCGCGCCCGGCCTGGCGCATGAGCAGGGTGTACTGCGCGAGCTTGCGCAGCATGGATCCGGCCCGGTCGTGGTCGCGGTGGGTCTCCCAGTTCGTCGGCAGGTCGAGCTCGGGCCAGCGCCGGTCCAGCTCCGTCAGGTACTGCTCCCCCGAGGCGTCGGGCAGGTCCTCGGCGATCGCGTGGACCAGCGTGCCGAGGCTGCGCGCGAAGTCCGTGGCCGGTTCCCCGCCGGCCGCCTGGACGAACCAGTTCAGCGGGGACTCGAGGGCCGCCTGGACCTTGGACGGGGAGACCTTGACGGGGTGCCCGTCCGCGGTGACGGGGCCCGTGCTCGTGGCGGGCGCCAGCCCCCACCACTCGTCCGGGTCGGCCCCGCGCACGGGCACGGGAGCGGTGGCGAGGCGGGCCAGGACCGCTGCCGCGTCCCGGGCCGTCGGGTCCAGCCCGCCGCTCCCCGGTCCGGGTTGCCCAGCGCCCGGGGAGGCGGACGACGCCGGCGCGGCCCCGCTGTCGTCCGCCGGACCGGTCGGGGCGGCGGCGGGGGCCGTCCGGGCTCCGGCCTCGGCGGCCTGCCGGAGCAGCGCCACGAGCGAGCCGAGCGTGCGGGCGCGCGGCACCCGGGTCACCGGCCGGGTCGCCGGCCCGCCGGTCTCCACCGGAGGGCTCCACGGGCTCACGAGGTCCAGGAATCCGGAGGGCTGGTGGTCCTCGGAGTCCACGGCGACGCAGACGAGGCTCCCGCGGCAGCGCGAGACGGCCGCCGCGAAGCTGCGCAGCTCGTCGGCGCGGGTGGCCCGCAGCCGCGACGCCGGATCGCGCTGCCGCAAGGCCACGGGGCCGTGTTCGACGACGTCGGCGAGGGCCCCGCTGTGCAGGAGCTCGCCGCGCAGGCGCGTGTTGGGCCAGATGCCTTCCTGGAGGCCCGGAATCAGGACGAGCCCCCACTCCCGGCCCGCCGCCGCGGCCGGCGTCAGGACCTCGACGGACGGACCGCTCCCGCCCCGCCCGGCAAGGGAGTCCATCGGCAGGTCCTGGGCCAGGACGTGGTCTACGAACTGGGCGATCGTGGCGCCCGGAAGCTGGTCGACGAAGCGCTCGGCGGCCTGGAAGAGCGCCAGGACGGCGTCGAGGTCCTGGTCCGCCCGGGAACCCGCTCCCCCGCCGGCGAGCGCCGCGGTGCTCCAGGCCCCCGACATCCCGGAGGCGTCCCACAGCGCCCAGAGTGCGGTCTCCGCCGTGGCTCCCCCGCGGTCCGCCTCCTCGGCGAGGGCGTCGAGCATCCGCCGGATCCGCCGGGCGCCGGCGGCCTCGCGGCCCGACCCTTCGGGGATCCCGACGGATCCGAAGAGGCCCGCGAGGAGCTCGGAGCTGCCGCGCGTGCCGCCGCGGGCGTGCTCCTCGCGGCGCAGGCCCTGCCGCAGTCGCCGCACGTCCAGGGCCGTCGACTGCCCGTAGCGGGAGGTCAGGAGCGATTCGACGGCGTGCAGACCGGTGGCGTCGCCGCCGGACAGGCCCAGCCGGAGCAGGTCCAGGAGCGGGCGGACGGCCGGTTCATCGCGCAGCGGCAGCTCGGCCGGGGGGACGCTGACGGAGATCCCCTGTTGGCCCAGGTGCCGCGCGACGGTCCGGACGAGCGCCCCGTTGCGGACGATCACGGCGATGTCGTCGAGCGGCCGGCCGCCCATGAGGTGTTCCTCGAGGATCCGGTGGGTCAGCAGGCGCAGTTCGTGCACCGGGGACTCAACGACGTGTGCTTCCACGGACCCCGCGGCCCCGGTACCGGCGCCGTGATCGGTGTCCCGGTCGGCGGCGCCCTCCGGCGGGCGCGCCGCGATCCCCGTCGCGGTCCCCGCCGGATGGGACAGGAGGCGGCCGGCGGCTCCCGCGGCGAGCGGGATGCGCCGGGCGACTCGCCCCCACGCCTCGGCGACGTCGAGGGGCATCCGATGCGAGTGCTCGAGGGTCGCCACGGCGACGGGTCGGGCCTCGGTGCCGTAGAACGTGTCGACGCGGGCGAGGAGGTCCGGGCGGGCGCCGCGGAAGCCCTGGACCACGTTGTCGGGGGCGGCGAAGGCGAGCAGGTCGGCGTCTCGGGCCAGGAGGGACAGGAGCCGGTGCTGGGCCGGATTGGCCTCCTGCAGGTCGTCGACGACGACGAGGCGGAGCCTCTCCCGTTCCTCGCCGAGGAGGCGCGGGTGGTGCTCGAGCAGCTCGGCGGCCGCGGTGATCAGCCCGGCCGGGTCGAAGGCCTCCGCACTCCCGAGGTCCAGCAGGTCGCGGTACTCCTGGTACAGCTCTGCCGCCGCCGTCCACTCGGGCACCGAGCACTCGCTCCCGAGCTCGTGGAGCCGGCCGGCCTCGACGCCGTGCTCGGCGAGGCGGTCGAAGAGCTCGCGGACCTCTTGGCGGAACCCGCGGGTGCCGACCGCCTCTCCGAGCGAACCCGGCCACGCGGGGCCGGGCGTGATCCCCGCGGCATGGCCCGCGAGGAGCTGGCCGATCAACGTGTCCTGCTCCGGGCCGGAGAGGAGCCGCGGCGGGCGTTCGACGTGGGGAAGGTAGCCATCCAGGCGGGCGCGGCGGATCAGGTCGAACGCGTAGGCCGCCCACGTGCGCACGGCCGGTTCCGAGAAAGTGGATCCGCTGCCGGCCGAAAGCTCGTCGCGCAGGCGTGCCGCCGCGGCGCGCGAGGGGGCGATGACCAGGAGCGAGGACGGGTCCAGTCCGGCGGCGAGCCGCGCGGAGACCGCCCGCAGCAGCAGCGTCGTCTTACCGGTTCCCGGCGCGCCGAGGACCACGGTGGGGCCGTGTCCGGGCCCGAGCTCGAGAAGACGCGTCGCGGTATCCATGGAGCTCATCCCAGCACGCCGCCCCGACGCTTTGGGTCCGGCGCCGCGTGTGGACCCCCGCCGAGCTGCGCGGCGAGGTCGTCGAGGGTCCGGAAGTCGTCGTCGGACGGCTGCCAGCGCGCGAGGGCGAGACGGATCCGGCCGCCGCGGACGGGTGTTCCCTCGTCGTCCCAGCGGAGCCGCGCTTCCCCGCTGAGCGGCTCCGGCAGGGAGCCGTCCGCGCGCACGACCCGCCACCAGGGGACCCCGGATGCCGCGCCGCTGCCGGCCATCGCCGCACCGACCTGCCGCGGGCCGCCGGCCCCGAGGAGCTCGGCGATGTCGCCGTAGCTCACGGCGCGTCCGGGGGCGATGAGCCACGCGACGGCGTGCACGGCCTCGGGGTAGCTCAGGGACATGACCACCAGCCTAGGGCGCGGGCGGGGCGTCGGGGATCCCGAGCGGCCGCGGCGTGGCGGCCGATCCCGGACGACGCCGGTGCCCCCTCCTCCTCCACAGGCCCCTTCCGGCGGTCCTTGTCCACGTCGGGCCCCGCGCGGGGCGGGCGCACGCGGCGGCACGGTAGCGTGGAACCATGAGCAATTGGCATGAACTTCCCCGGGCCTCGTTCGACCTCGAGACGACCGGCAGGGACCCGGAACTGGCCCGCATCGTCACGGCGTCGGTCCTCGTGGTCAACGGCCGCCAGGAGATCCTGAACCACCGCGAGTGGCTCGTGGATCCCGGGGTTCCGATCCCCGAGGAGGCCGCCGCCATCCACGGCGTGAGCACCGAGCGGGCGCGGGCCGAGGGCGCCGACGCCGCGACGGCGGTCGCGGAGATCACCGCCCACCTCAGGGAGCTCTTCGCCACGATGCCGGTGCTCGCCTTCAACGCGAGCTACGACTTCACGGTGCTGGACCGCGAGTGCCTGCGCCACGGCGTCGAGGCCCTCGAACCCGCAGCGGTCATCGACCCGTACATCATCGACAAGCACGTGGACAAGTACCGCCGCGGCAAGCGCACCCTCACGGTCATGAGCGAGTTCTACCGCGTACCGCTCGTCGATGCCCACACCTCCGTCGCCGACGCCGCAGCGACGGTCGGCGTGGCCGATGCGCAGGTGGCCAAGTACAAGCAGCTGCGGATGGATCCCCTGCAGCTCCACGGATCCCAGGTCCGGTGGGCCGCCGAGCAGGCCGCGAGCTTCCAGGCGTACCTGCGCCGCAAGGACCCCTCCGCCGTCGTCGACGGGCAGTGGCCCGTCCGGCGCCGCCCCTGAGCCGACGCGCCGTCCCCCGCCCGTCGTCCGCCGGCGGAGACTGTGCCGAAACACACAGCCGCCGGTGGACACACAAGCCGGTGGAGACGCTTCCGCCGGATCGCAATGCTTCGGCGAACCGGGCCACTTGTGAAATTTTCGTCAACCCGAAACGGCTTCTTGGCAGAGTCGTCGGGCAGATGACCGTTTGTGACGCCCATTCGGTCGCTTTTGTTCGACGGTGCTTCAATATGGGGTAAAGTTCCCCACTTCCATTGAGGCTCACTTGATCACAGTCACCGATCTGCGCAAGGTCTACCGGCAGGGCGGCCGCGAAGTCGTCGCGCTGGACGGCGTCACGCTCAGCGTCGCCAAGGGCAAGGTCCACGGAATCATCGGGCACTCCGGCGCCGGCAAGTCGACGCTGGTGCGCTGCCTGACGCTGCTCGACCGTCCGACGGCCGGAACCGTCGACATCGACGGCAAGGTCCTCACCGGCGTCTCGGACAAGGAGCTCCTGACGGCCCGCCGACGCATCGGCATGGTCTTCCAGCACGCCAATCTGTTCGATTCCCGGACCACGGCGCAGAACGTCTCCTACCCGCTGGAACTCACGGGAACGCCCAAGGCCCAGGCGAGGAAGCAGGTCGCCGAGCTCCTGGACCTCGTGGGGCTCGGCGCGTTCGCCGACGCCTACCCCTCGCAGCTCTCCGGCGGTCAGAAGCAGCGCGTCGGCATCGCCCGCGCCCTCGCCACGGATCCGGACATCCTCCTGTGCGACGAGCCGACGTCCGCCCTGGACCCGAAGACGACCGATGAGATCCTGGCGCTGATCAAGAAGCTGCGCGACCGCCTCCAGCTGACCGTGCTCATCATCACGCACGAGATGCACGTCGTGAAGGAGGCCTGCGACTCGGTCTCCCTGCTCGAGGCCGGCCGCATCGTGGAGCACGGCGACCTGGCCGAGGTCGTGGCCCGCCCCAACGGCCGGCTCTCGGAGGCCCTCCTCCCGCTGCCGGCCGACGCCATCGAGGACCTCCCGGGCGGAACGGTCCTGGAACTGCTCTACTCGGGAAGCCGTGCCGTCGAGCCCGTCATCTCGGCCGTGGCGCGGACGTTCGAGACCGACGTCAACGTCCTGGCCGGATCCGTCGAGTCCCTCGGTGGAGCCCGGTTCGCGCACCTGCGCATCCAGCTGCCGGACGGCAGCGACATCGCGGCCATCACCGCGCACCTGAACGCCGCCGGCATCGCCGTATCCACCAAGGAGGCCTGAGGATGGACTTCTTCAACGACCTCGCGTCGAACCCCGCCATCACGAACGCGATCCCCACCGCAACGCTCCAGACCCTGCAGATGGTGGGCATCTCGGGCCTCTTCACCGTCCTCATCGGCCTTCCCCTGGGCATCGTGCTCCACTCCACGGCGCCCGGCGGGCTGACGCCGGTCCGCTGGCTGAGCTTCATCCTCTCCAGCGTGGTCGTGAACATCACGCGGTCCATCCCGTTCGCGATCCTCATGCTGTCCCTGATCCCGCTCTCCGTCCTGATCGTCGGAACGTCGCTGGGACCGATCGCCGCATCCGTTTCCCTGACGATCGGCACGATCCCCTTCTTCGCCCGCCTGGTCGAAACGGCCCTGCGCGATGTCCACACGGGCAAGATCGATGCCGCCCTCGTCATGGGATCGACGCGCTTCCAGGTCGTCCGCAAGGTCCTGGTTCCCGAGGCCATGCCCGGCCTCGTGGCCGCCCTCACGACGACGCTCGTCACGCTGGTCGGCTACTCGGCCATGGCCGGACTGGTCGGCGGCGACGGCCTGGGCCGACTGGCCTACAACTACGGCTTCCAGCGCTTCGAGACCTCCGTGATGATCGTCATCCTCGTGATCATGGTCCTCCTCGTCCAGCTGATCCAGGTGGTGGGCGACGCGCTCGCCCGCCGCGTCGACCACCGCTGATCCCCACTCCCCAAGACTCCCGTCACCTCGGCGACGGACGGCAGCCAGTAGCCGCTAGCTGCCTTAAACCGCCCGTCTTCCCCTTCAACGGGACGGCACGGCACCCAAGAAAAGGAACTCCTCCGATGCGTCAGAAAATCGCACTCGCCGTCACCGGCGCCGCAGCCCTCTTCGCCCTGACCGCTTGCGGCGGTGGTGACACCGGCGCCGCCGACACCTCGGCCGACACGAACTCCGCCGGCCTCGCCATCGTCAAGGTCGGCGCCAGCCCGGTCCCCCACGCCCGGATCCTCGAGTTCATCGACGAGAACCTGGCCGCCGATGCCGGCATCGATCTGGACATCACCGAGATCGACGACTACCAGACGCCCAACACGGCGCTGAGCGAGGGAACCCTCGACGCGAACTTCTACCAGCACCTGCCGTGGTTCGAAGACCAGGTCGCCACCAAGGGCTACGACTTCGAGCACGGCGAAGGCGTGCACATCGAGCCGTTCGCCGCGTTCTCCGACAAGTACTCGTCGGCCGGCGAGATCCCGGACGGGGCGAAGGTCGTCGTCACCAACGACCCGGCCAACCAGCTGCGCGCCCTCCGGGTCCTGGAGCAGGCGGGCCTGCTCTCCGACATCTCCGACGATTCCTCCGTCCTCACCCTGAGCGACGAGCAGAACCCCAAGAAGCTCGCCTTCTCCGAGGTTCCGCCGGAGCAGGCGGTCCAGGTGTTCAAGCAGGATTCGTCCTTCGACATCGGCATGATCAACGGCAACTTCATCCTGCAGGCGGGCCTGAAGAGCTCCGACGCCCTCGCGGTGGAGGAGACGGAAGGCAACCCGTACGCCAACTTCCTGGCATGGCGCGCCGGCGAGCAGAGCGACGCCATCGCCACCCTCGACGAGTTGCTGCACAGCGACGAGGTCGCGGCCTTCATCGAGGAGACCTGGCCGGACGGCGACGTCATCCCGGCCTTCTAGTCCCACCCGCGTCACGACGCGCCGCACGGCGGGGTCCCGTTCCAGGGGCCCCGCCGTGCGGCGTCTCTGGCGCGAGGGGGCCGGACGCTGTAGCTTTGACCCTTGTCGGCATCCGCCGACGACACCCCGCACTGGACCAGGGAGGAACCATGTCCGTCACCGGCCTCTACGCTTCCTTCCGCCCTGCCGCCGGCCTGCCCGACGGGCAGCAGCGTGCCTTCAAGCACGTGTTCAGCGCGTTCACCAGGTTGCCCGAGTCCTGACGCCCCCGGCGTTCCGGCCCCGCAACCACACATGGTGCGGGGCTTTTTCCATGGACCACTCGACGGAATCCGTGCCCCGCACCCCGACAGAGAGAGAAACCATGGAAAGGATCAACCGCCGGCTCTTCAACTGGGCCTCCATCCTCGATGCCCAGACCCGCGCGCAGGCCGAGACCACCTCGACACTGCCGTTCATCTACCCGCACCTGGCCCTCATGCCCGACGCCCACCTGGGCAAGGGCGCCACGGTCGGCTCCGTGATCCCGACCCTCGGGGCCATCATCCCGGCCGCCGTGGGCGTGGACATCGGCTGCGGCATGATCGCGGTGCGCACGCAGTACCGGCTGGGACAGCTGCCCGGGGACCGGCGCGCGCTGCGCGAGCAGATCGAGCGCGCCGTCCCGCTCTCGGCGGGCCACTACAACAAGAAGGTCGTGGCCACGGCCGCGCCGCGCATCTCCGAGCTGGCGGACGCCGCCGCTGAGGCGGGGTTCGACCCGGCCTCCTACGCGGGCAACTGGGAACTGCAGCTGGGATCGCTCGGCTCGGGCAACCACTTCATCGAGGTCTGCGCCGACGAGGAGGGCGCCGTCTGGCTCTTCCTGCACTCGGGCTCGCGCGGAATCGGCAACCGGATCGCCCAGCACCACATCAAGGTGGCGCAGGGCGTGGCGAGGCGCTACTGGATCCAGCTGCCGGATCCGGACCTGGCCTACCTCGTGGAGGGCACGGACGAGTTCGACGCCTACATCCGCGAGCTGCGCTGGGCCCAGCGCTTCGCCCTGCTGAACCGGGAGGAGATGATGGACCGGGTGATCCGCCAGTTCTCGGAGTGGGTCGACGGTCCGGTCGAGGAGGAGGAGCGGATCAACTGCCACCACAACTTCACCGAGCGGGAGACCCACTTCGGCAAGTCCGTCTGGGTCTCGCGGAAGGGCGCGATCCGCGCCCGGACCGGTGACGCGGGCCTGATCCCCGGTTCGATGGGCACGGCCTCGTACGTGGTGGAGGGTCTCGGCGACGCGCTCTCGCTCGAGTCCTCGCCGCACGGCGCGGGCCGCGAGTACTCGCGCACGGCGGCGCGGAAGGCGTTCACGCTCGATCAACTGCGCGAGGCCATGGCGGGGATCGAGTTCCGCGACACGGACGCCTTCATCGACGAGATCCCGGCGGCCTACAAGCCGATCGACACGGTCATGGACGACGCCTCGTCCCTGGTCCGGGTCCGGCACCGCCTGCGGCAGATCGTCAACGTGAAGGGCGACTAGGACGACGCCGGGGCCCGGGTTCACTGCCCGGGCCCCGGCCCTGGGTCCGGCACCGGGTCCGGCCCGGGGCCATGGCTCCCGGTCGGCAGGGGTCGGGCCGACAGGGTTCGGGCCGGGAGACGGGGACGGAGATCGCGGCAGGTCCCGGCCGGCGTCGTGACGAACCGGTGACGCCCGGGGCGGACACTGGCCCCAGCGCGCCGGGACCACGCCCAGGCGGACGGGCCGCAGCGCGTGGCCGCCGCACCCGGGCGGCGGCCGCGGAATCGGCGAGGAGCTGGGGACCGTGGACCAGGACAGACGAGACAGCGGGCGGCGGAACCGACGCGGCCCGGCCGGGCGACGGGTGCTGGTTCCGCCCCGCGCCGTGGGCCCGCTGGCCGTGCTCGCGGCGGCGGCCGCCCTCCTGCTGGCCGGGTGCGTGCCCCCTCCGGCGTCAGAGTCCGACGGCGGCGCGCCGGCGAACGCGAGCCCCGGGACTCCCGGCGGCCGGGGCGACGGCGGCAACGGCGGTACGGGCGGCACTGGAGGCGGGCAGGGCCAAGGCGGCGGAAACGGCGCGGGCCAGGCCGGGGACACGCCGGGCCGCGTGGTCTACACGTGGGGCCTCCCGCCGAGCGACACGAGCGTCTCGGGCAACGACGGGCCGGCCTACGGCGTCCTGATGCGCTCGTGCGACGAGGCGCAGGCCTACCTCGACGGGCTGTCCGACCCTCCCTACTACGGCTTCCGCAGCCCGCGGAACGTCGTGCTGTTCGCGGCCGGCATCCACTTGTGCCGCGGCGACACGGGCGAGGGGGCCCGGTACTACCGCAACGCGGTGACGGAATACGGCATCGAGGGCCTCAACGACGGCCGTCCCGAGTGCGAGCTCTACAAGTCGGTCGCGAGCGTCGTCGAGCAGCGTCCCCGCGAGGACTTCCCGTGCGTCGGCGGCCCCGACCCGCAGGGCCGCTTCGGGGACGGCGGCGCGGACGATCCCCTCACCTTCGATGTCGACGAGAGCGTCCTGCCGGACGGTGGCGGCGAGGGCAACGGCGACGGGACGAACGGCGAGGAAGGCACTGGAGGCGAAGACGGCACCGGGGACGAGGGCGCGGACGACGGCGCCGGGGACGGCACCGACGGCAACGGCACGGATTCCGGCGGCGGCGAGGAAGGCGAAGGCGGTACGGACGGCGCCGGATCCGGGCCGTGAGCGCGGACCAGGACCGCGGGGAGCTGCTCCGCAAGATCGCCGCGGTCGTCGGCAACGTCGGCGTGGTCACCGCGTTGCTCGTCTACTTCGGCTGGGTCCGCTCCGAGGTGCAGGCGGCGGAACTGGGCTTCGACGAGAGCGTCCTGGGCATGACGACGCGCGAGTACCTGCTGCGCAGCGTCCGTCCCGTCCTGGTGCTGCTCATCGTCGCCGGCGCGGCGGGGCTGATGTGGGTGGGGCTGGACCACTGGCTGTCCCGGCGGCTCGAGCTCGGCGACCGCCGGGCCAAGCGCGTGGCCGTGTACGCGGTCCCGGCCCTCGCCGTCGTCCTGCCGGCCTCCGCATGGATCCTGCGCCCCGTGTGGCCGGCCACGGCCTACGTCGCCTTCCCGCTGCTGCTGGCCACCGGCCTGCTCCTGCTGCTCTACGCCTTCCGGCTCTACCGGGCGCGCTCCGGCGCCCCGCCCCTGTCCCATGCGGCGGGGAACCTGCTCCGCGCGTGCGCGGCCGCCCTGGTCGGCGTCGCCCTGTTCTCGGCCGCGGCGAACTACGCGACCGTCGAGGGCACGGAGCTGGCCCGGGGCTTCGGCGAACGGATCGCCCAGCTGCCCCGCGTCGTCGTGCACAGCGCCGATCCGCTGGGCATCGACGCCCCGGGCGCCGCGGTCGAGGAGCTGCCGGAGGGCGCGGGCTACCGCTACCGCTACACGGGGCTGCGGTTGCTCGAGCACACCGGGGGCCGCTACTTCCTGGTCTCCGACGGCTGGACGCGGCGCTACGGCGTGATCGTGGTCCTGCCCTCCGACGAGCCGGGGATCCGCTACGACTTCGTCCGCGACACGCGCTGACAGTCCCGGCGCCGCCGGAAGGTCCCAGGCGTGGCCCGGGCCGTCCTGGCTAGGCTCCCGGAACCGCCGCGGCGGCCGCCTCGGCGGCGGCCGGGAGGGCGGCGTGGATCCGTTCCATGGCCGCGTCGTCGTGCGCCGCGGAGAGGAACCACGCCTCGAACACGCTCGGCGGCAGGTAGACGCCCGCCTCCAGCATGGAGTGGAAGAACGGCGCGTAGCGGAAGGCCTCCTGCGCCTGCGCGTCGGCGTAGTCGGACACGCCGCGCGCGGAGGTGCCGAACGCGATCGAGAACAGGTTCCCGGCGCGCTGGATGGAGTGGTCCACGCCGGCGGCGTCGAGGGCCGCGCCGACGGCGGCGGAGAGCTCGAGGCTGCGGGCGTCGACGAACGCGTAGACGTCGCGGGTCGCGTGCGTCAGCGTGGCGACGCCGGCGGCCATGGCGACGGGGTTCCCCGAGAGCGTCCCGGCCTGGTAGACGGGGCCGGTCGGCGCGAGGTGGTCCATGACCTCGGCCCGGCCGCCGAGCGCGGCCGTGGGCAGCCCGCCGCCGATCACCTTGCCGAAGGTGAACAGGTCCGGGGTCCAGCCCTCCCCCGCGCCGGTGAGGCCCCAGTAGCCGGAGTAGCCGGTCCGGAAGCCCGTGAGCACCTCGTCCAGGATCAGCAGCGCGCCGTGGGCCGCGGTGGTCCGGGACAGGAAGGCGTTGAAGCCCTCGGCCGGGGTGACGACGCCCATGTTGGCGGGTGCGGCCTCCGTGATCACGGCGGCGATGCGGTCGCCGTGCTCCGCGAACGCGGCCTCGACCGCGGCGGGATCGTTGTACGGGAGCACGAGGGTCTCCGCTGCCGTCGCGGCGGTCACGCCGGCCGATCCGGGCAGGGCGAGCGTCGCCAGGCCGGATCCGGCCGCGGCGAGGAGCGAGTCCAGGTGGCCGTGGTAGCAGCCGGCGAACTTCACGATCAGCTCGCGTCCGGTGAAGCCGCGGGCCAGCCGCACCGCGGTCATGGTGGCCTCGGTGCCCGTGGAGACCATGCGCAGGCGCTCGACGCCGGGAACGCGTTCCATGACGAGCTCGGCCAGGCGGCCCTCGGCCGGCGTGGAGGCGCCGAAGGACAGCCCGTGGTCCACGGCCTCATGCACCGCGGCCTGCACGGCCGGGTGCTTGTGCCCGAGCAGGGCCGGGCCCCACGAGCAGACCAGGTCCACGTACGTCCGGCCGTCGGCGTCGGTGAGGTACGGGCCCTCGGCGTCGACCATGAAGCGCGGGGTTCCGCCCACGGAGCCGAAGGCTCGCACGGGCGAGTTCACCCCGCCCGGCATGAGCGTGCGGGCGCGTTCGAAGAGTTCCTCGGAGGTGGTCATGGCCTAGCGTCCTTCCTTCAGCCAGCCGGCAAGCTCGGCGGCCCAGTACGTCAATACGGTGTCGGCGCCGGCGCGGCGGATGCCGAGCACGGATTCGGTGATGGCGGCGCGGCGGTCGATCCAGCCGTTGGCGGCGGCGGCCTCGATCATCGCGTACTCGCCGGAGATCTGGTAGGCGGAGACGGGCACCGGGGACATCGCGGCGATGTCCGCGACGATGTCCAGGTAGCTCATGGCCGGTTTGACCATGACCATGTCAGCGCCCTCCTCGAGGTCCAGCTCGACCTCGAGGACGGCCTCGCGGCGGTTGGCGGCGTCCATCTGGTACGTCCGGCGGTCCCCGGTGAGCTGGGAGTCCACGGCCTCGCGGAACGGCCCGTAGAACGCGGAGGCGTACTTGGCGGCGTAGGCCAGCACGGCGGTGTCCTGGAAGCCGGAGGTGTCGAGCGCCTGCCGGATGACGGCGACCTGGCCGTCCATCATGCCGGAGGGGCCGAGCACGTGGGCGCCCGCCTCCGCCTGCGCCACGGCCATTTCCGCGTAGACCTCGAGGGTCGCGTCGTTGTCCACGCGGCCGGCCTCGTCCAGCACGCCGCAGTGGCCGTGGTCGGTGAACTCGTCGAGGCACACGTCGCTCATGACCACGAGCGAGTCGCCGACCTCGGCGCGGACGACCCGCAGGGCGCGGTTGAGCACGCCGTCCGGGTCGATGCCCGCGCTGCCGACGGCATCGCGCACGGCGGGGATCCCGAAGAGCATGATGCCGCCCAGACCCAGCTCCGCGGCCTCGGCGGCGGCCCGCTTGAGCGTGTCGGTGGTGTGCTGGACGACGCCGGGCATGGAGGTGATGGGGTTCGGCGCGTCCAGGCCCTCGCGGATGAAGGCCGGCAGGATCAGCTGCTGCGGGGCGATCAGCGTCTCGGCGGCGAGCCGGCGCATCGCGGGCGTGGTGCGCAGCCGGCGGGGCCGGTGGTGGGGAAAGGCCATGGGGTGCTCCTTCGGGTCGGTCTCAAGCGTAGTGGGGTGGCCGGGCGGGGTCAGGGGCCCGCGATCGCAACGGCCCAGGCGTCGGCCAGGCCGGCCGGGGTGGGTTCGGCGGCGGTGCCCGCGGGCTCGACGCCGTGGGAACGCAGCTCGGCCGCCGTGCTGTGGCCGATCGCGACGGCCGCGAGGCCGGCCGGGAATCCACCGGCCACCTCGAGGTAGCGGCGCACGATGCTCGGCGAGGTGAAGAACACGGCTCCCACGCCCGCGGGGGCTCCGTGGGCGGCGGCCAGCGCCTCGGCGTCGATCTCGACGACGCCGGGCCCGGCGGGCCCCGCGGAGCTGGCAGACCCGGTGCCCGTGGTCTCCGTGGCGCCCGCGATGGCGAGCGAGGCGGTGAGGCGCCGTCCGGGCGCGGCCGGCGCTTCCACGGTGTGGTAGGCGATCACGGCCTCGGCTGCCCACCCGGCCGTCGTCAGCCCCTGCTCGAGGGTGCCCGCGGCGAGGTCCGCCTGGGGCAGGAACGCGCGGACCGAACGCCGCGGGGACCAAGCGGCGTCGGCCGCGTCCGCCTCGTGCTCCGCGAGCGGGTCCTGCCCGCGAGCCGCACCGGCACCGGCCACGCCGGCGACGTGGCCGCGGCTGGCACGGCGCCCCGTGCCGGCCCCGTCGACGAGGGCGAGCTGGTTCCATTCGGCGAGGATCCCCTCGGCGGACTGCTCGTGGGGCTGGAAGTCGATCCCGATCCCCTCGGCCGCGGCGGCCCGCGCGGTCGCGGAGCCGACGGCGCAGACGCGCGTTCCGGGCGGCACGGCGAGCGTCAGCCCGAGGGCGGCGGCGCGCTGCTTGAGCGCCCGGACCGTGGTGATCGAGGTCAGCACCATCCAGTCGTAGCCGCCGTCGAGGAAGCGGGTCAGCGCCGCGTCGAGCGCCCCGGTGTCCGCGGGGAGCTCGAAGTCGATGAGCGGGCACAGGACGGTGGAGGCGCCGCGGGCGCGCAGCTCGGCCACGGTCGCGGCGGCCCGGTCGGGGCTGCGCAGCAGCAGCGCGGCGCGGCCGGCCAGCGCTCCGGCGTCGCGGCCACCGTCCGGGCCCGTTCCCCGGCCGCCGCCCGCCTCCGCGCGCGGCTCGCCGCCCCGCTCCTGCCGCACGCCTAGAGTCCCGCCAGGTCCGCGGCGCCCTCACGCAGCAGGGCGACGGCGAGCTCGGCGCCGAGGGCGGCGGCGCCCTCGACCGTGAGCTCGCGCCCGCGGGCCGTGCGGCGCAGGGTATCCGACCCGTCGGGCGCGCAGGCGACGGCCTCGAGGACCAACGAGTCGCCCTCGATCCTCGCCAGCGCGCCGATGGGCGCGGCACACCCGGCCTCGAGCCGGTTCAGCAGCGCGCGCTCGGCGGTCACGGCGAGCCGCGTGGGCACGTCGTCGAGCTGCTCGAGGGCCTTCGCGAGGGGCCCGGAGGCGGCCGTCTCGGGGCGGCACTCCACGGCGAGCGCCCCCTGGCCCGGCGCGGGCAGCATGACCGAGGGATCGAGGAGCTCGGTCACGTGCCGGCCCAGGCCGAGCCGCTCCAGGCCCGCGGCGGCGAGGACGACGGCGTCGAGGTCGCCGTGGGCGGTCCGGCCCACCCCGCCGTCGTCGGCGGGCTTCGCGGCGCCCTTGACGCGGCCCAGCCGGGTGCCGACGTTGCCGCGGATGTCCACGATCTCCAGATCGGGGCGCGCGGCCTTCAGCTGCGCTGCGCGGCGCGGCGAACCCGTGCCGACGGTGGCTCCGGCCGGCAGCCCGGCGAGCGTCAGTCCGTCGCGGGCGCACAGGGCGTCGCGCACGTCGACGCGCGGCGGCGTCGCCGCGACGACGAGCCCCTCGGGCTGCGCCGTCGGCAGGTCCTTGAGAGAGTGCACGGCGATGTCGCAGCCGCCCTCGAGCAGGGACACGCGCAGCGCAGCGGCGAAGACGCCGGTGCCGCCGAGCTGGGACAGCGGCCCGCTCGTCACGTCGCCCTCGGTCTTGACGTGGATGGTCTCCGCGCGCATCCCGCTCAGGCGCTCGAGCGCCTCGGCGACATGCCCCGTCTGGGTCGTCGCGAGCGCGGATCCGCGCGTGCCGATCCGGAACCCGGCCCCCGCGGCGGCGGGCTCCCGCGACGAGGGCGCGGCCCCGGCGTCGTTCGCCTCCCGCATCACGGCCGCGGCCCGGCCGGCGTCCCGACGAGCTCGACGCAGCACCCGGTGGAGCAGATCGCGTCCCAGTCGCCGGGCACGCGCTGCTCGCCGTGCGCGGGGAGAGGGGCCCCGCCGTCGTCCACGAGGGACTCGGCGAGGACGTCCACGAGGCCGGAGACGAACGCGGCGTGCGTGCCGGGGGTCGGGACGCGGTGGAAGGCCAGGCCGAGCTCCGCGCACGTGTCCTTGGCCTCGGTGTCGAGGTCCCACAGGACCTCCATGTGGTCCGAGACGAAGCCGATCGGGACCACGACGACGCCGCGCGTCCCTCCGGCGGCGTACTCTTCGAGCGCGTCATTGACGTCCGGTTCGAGCCACGGCACGTGCGGCGCGCCGGAACGGGACTGGAAGACGAGGGACCACTCGAGGCCCGCGGCCTCCGGGACCGTCTCCATGAGGGTCCGGGCCACGGCCAGGTGCTGCGCCGAGTAGACGTCGGTGCCGAACTCCCCGGCGATCGACGCCGGCCCCTGGGCCTCGGCCGTCGCGGTGGGGATGGAGTGCGTGACGAACACGATCCGCGGGGCCGCGTCCTGCTCGCCGCGGTCGGCCAGCTGCGCACGCACGTCGGCGATGCCGGCGGCGAGCCCCTCGGCGAAGGGGTCGATGAACGCCTTGTCCTGGAAGAACTGGCGGACCTTGACGACCTCGAGCCTGCCCTCCAGGCCGGTGGACTCGAGGCCGGCCGCGATGTCCTCGCGGTACTGGCGGCAGCTCGAGTAGCCGGCGTAGGCACTCGTGACGAGCATGAGCACGCGGCGGTGCCCGTCGTCGTACATCTCCTGCAGCGCGGCCGGGATGTAGGGGTCCCAGTTGCGGTTGCCCCAATACAGCGGCAAGCCCCAGCGGCGCCGGGCGATCTCGCCCTCGAGCGCGGCCAGCAGCTCCCGGTTCTGCTCGTTGATGGGGCTCACCCCGCCGTTGGCCCGGTAGTGGGTCGCGACCTCCTCGAGCCGTTCGTCGGGGATCCCGCGGCCGGCCGTGACGTTGCGCAGGAAGGGGATCACGTCGTCCTGGCCCTCGGGGCCGCCGAAGGAGGCCAGCAGGACGGCGTCGAAGCCGTGCGCGCTCAACGCAGGACCTCCGCCGCCTCGGCCGCGCCGATCCGGCGGCCGGTGTAGAACGGGATCTCCTCGCGCACGTGGTTGCGGGCGTCGGTGTAGCGCAAGTGGCGCATCATGTCCACGAGGTCGATCAGCTCGGGGGCCTCGAGGCAGATCATCCACTCGAAGTCGTTCAGGGCGAAGGAGGCCACCGTGTTGGCCAGGACCTGGGGGAAGTCGCGGCCCAGGATGCCGTGCTCGCGCAGCATCTTCCCGCGCTCGGCCGGATCCAGGAGGTACCAGTCGTAGGAGCGGACGAACGGGTACACGGTCATCCATTCGCTCGGCTCCTTGCCGCGCGCGAACGCCGGCGAGTGGTCCTTGGCGAACTCGGCCTCGCGGTGCACGCCCATGGCGGACCAGGCGATCGAGGTCTCGGCGAAGAGGTAGCTGCGGCGGATCTTGCGCACGGCCTCCTGGAGCTTCTCGGCGGAGGGGCCGTGGAGCCAGGTCATGACGTCGGCGTCCTCGCGCATCGCGGAGACGTCGTAGATCCCGCGCAGGGTGATCCCGTCGGCGGCGAGCTCCTCCACGAGCGCCTCGAACGCGGCCACGCCCTCGGAGCGGTCCAGGTCGGACTCGCGCTTGAACACCGTCCAGAGCGTGAAGTACAGGGTGTCGCCCTCGCGCTCACGGTCGGCGAGCACGGGGCTGTTGGAAGGATTCTCGCTCATCGCGGGGCCTCTTTCTGGTGGTTCGGGGCAGGGGGTCGGTTCAGGGGTCAACTCGCGCTGATGGCGAGCCGGGAGCGGGTGTCGGCCACGACGGCGGCGAGCCCGGTCCCGGAGAGCCAGGCGCCGACGACGTCGATGTCCTCGAGCGCCTCGACGGCCGCACGGAACGCGTCGACGCGGGACCGGTGGCCCGTCGTGGCGAACGGCAGGGCCGCGTCCCAGCGGATGACGTCCCAGCCGAGCACGTCGGCCTCGGCCAGCTCAGTACCGAGCAGTGCGGACGCGTCGGACACGGCGGCGTGGAACAGCTCCTCGTCGCTGCCGGCCGGGCCGGGGCCGTCGGAGACCCGGCCGTAGGACAGGCGCAGCACGTGGGTGCCGGGGCCGGCCTCGTCGTGGAGCCAGTCCCACTTGGCGCTCGCGTGCGTGAGCGCCTTGGCCCGCACGCCCGGGGCGTCGGCGGCCACGAGCAGTCCCGTGCCGCGCGGGGCGTCGTCGAGCTCGGGGCGGTCGACGACGAGGGTCACGAGGGCGACCCCGGCGCCGTCCCCCGGGCGGTGGGCCGCGAGCTCCTGGTCCAGGGGCGTCAGCAGGTCGACGGCGGCCGGACCGGTCGTCGCGATGACGACGCGGTGGGCGGCGGCCGTGCGCGGGGCCCCGTCGGCCCCGGCGAGTACGACGTTCCAGGACGGCGCCTGGCCCGGCGCGGCCCCGGCGTCGTCCTGCACCGGCTGTGCGGCGGAGTCGGCCTCCGGGTCCGCGGGCGCCCGGTCGGCGTCTGGCGCGGGGCCGTCGGCCGGTCCCGCGGGCTCGATCGCGACCGCCCGCAGGCCGGTGTGGAGCGCGGCCCCGCGCTCGGTCAGCTCGGCCACGAGGGCGGTGCTCAGCCGGTGCATGCCGCCGGCGAGCCCGGCGACGGCGGAACCGGCGGGCGCCGCCTGCCGCACGGCGGCGACGGCGCGGGCCAGGGATCCGTGGCGGACGACGCCGGAGCGCAGCCCGGGCGCGACGGCGTCGGCGTCGAGCGTGTCCGGGTCCGCCGAGTGCACGCCCGAGACGACGGGGGCCACGAGCCCCTCGAGGACGGCGGAGCCCATGCGGGCCCGCACGAGCTCGCCCAGGCTCAGGGAGCCCTCCTCGAAGTGGCGCGGGACCGGCATCGCGAGGTCGGCGGCCGCCCGCAGGGAGGCGGCGGAACCGATGACGGCCTTGACGTCCTCGGCGCGCGGGTCCCCGGGAATGCCCAGGATCCCGGTCTGCGGCAGGGGGTGGGCGGCGGCCCGGCCCCCGTGGCCCTTCGAGTAGAGCCAGGCCCCGCCGGGGCGCGGGGCGACGACGTCCCCGCCCAGCCCGAGCTCGTCCAGCAGCTCGGCGACGGCCGTGTTCCGGGTCGCGAACGACTCCGCGCCCGCGTCCAGCACGAGCCCGTCGACGGTGTGGGAGGCGACGCAGCCGCCGAACGCCTCCGTGGCCTCGAAGAGCTCCACGGCGTAGCCGGCGATCGCGAGCTCGCGCGCGGCGACGAGCCCCGCGATCCCGCCGCCGACGACGACGGCCGCACGGCGGGGCGCGGCCCGTTCCGTGCCGTCCGGGGCGGCTTCGCCGTGGCGGCCGTGGGCGGCGTGGTGCCGGTGCGGCATCGCGGTCCTTTCGTCGGTGGCTTCAGGTCTCGGGCGCGGGCCGGCGGGCCCGCGGCGCGTCAGGGGGCCACGGAGTGGATGAGTTCGACGACGCGCGTGAGCACCTCGGGATCGGTCTCCGGCGGGACGCCGTGGCCGAGGTTGACGACGTGGGCGGGCGCCTCGTCGCCGGACGCGAGGACCTCGCGGACGTGGCGCTCGAGCACCTCCCACGGGGCGGAGAGCAGGGCCGGGTCGATGTTGCCCTGCAGCGGCACGGTGCCGCCGAGGCGGCGGTTGGCCTCGGCGAGCGGGAGCCGGTAGTCCACGCCCATGACGTCGACCCCGACGCCGTGCATCGCGGCCAGCAGCTCGGACGTGCCGGTGCCGAAGTGCACGAGCGGGGCGCCGAGGTCACGGACGTGGTCCAGGGCGCGCGCGGAGGCCGGGGCGACGTGGCGCTCGTAGTCCGCCAGGCCCAGGCTGCCGGCCCAGGAGTCGAAGAGCTGTCCGGCGCTCGCGCCGGCCTCGAGCTGCGCGCGGAGGAACTGCCCGGAGGCGTCGGCCGCCCACGCCGCCAGGGCCTCCCAGGCCTCCGGGTCGGCGTGCATCATGGTCCGCGGACCCAGGTGGTCGCGGGAGGGGCGGCCCTCGACCATGTAGGCGGCGAGGGTGAACGGCGCGCCGGCGAAGCCGATGAGCGGGGTGGATCCGAGCTGCTCGACCGTGAGCGCGACGGCCTCGCGGATCGGGTCGAGGGCTCCGGGCTCGAGCCGCGGCAGGGCCGCGACGTCGGCGGCGCTGCGGACCGGGGTGCCGAGGACGGGACCGACGCCGGGGACGATGTCGACGTCGATGCCGGCGAGCTTGAGCGGGATGACGATGTCGGAGAAGAAGATCCCGGCGTCGACGTCGTGGCGGCGCACCGGCTGGAGCGTGATCTCGGAGGCGAGCTCGGGGCGCAGGCACGAATCGAGCATCGCGATGCCCTCGCGCAGCTCCCGGTACTCCGGCAGCGAGCGGCCGGCCTGGCGCATGAACCAGACGGGGCGCCGCTCCGGCGTCCCCCCGCGGTAGGCGGTGATCAGGGGGGAACCGGATGTACGGCCATCCATCAGCGGGTGGCTTGCGCTCAACGTCATGCCTTGATTCTGCCAATGCCGCTGCGGAACCGCGAATTGCGGCGCCCGCGAGGCGGCGCATCGTGGCCAATCCCACGTCGCGAAGGCTCGCCTTCGATGCGTCGGGAGGGGACGCCGGGCTACCATGGAGACACTGTGGTTTACCTATCGCTCGTCGCCTCGCACTCGGATCTGGACCTCGAAACCGTCGCACGGCTCAGTGCCGGCGCCTCCGGGGTCGCTGTCGACGTGCTCGACGGGACGGCCCCGGTCACCGGCGCCGTGGTCCTGGCCACGTGCAACCGCTACGAGGTCTACTGCGAGGCCCCCTCGGAGGACGACGTCGAGGCCGCCCGTTCCGCGGTCATCTCCCGGATCAGCGCGGCGTCGGGGATCGAGGAGCACCGCGTCTCCGGGGCCCTTGCCACCAAGACGGGCGACGACGCCGTCCAGCACCTCTTCGCCGTCGGGGCCGGCTTGGACTCGGCCGTCATCGGGGAACGGGAGATCGCCGGACAGGTCCGCCGGGCCCTCATCGAGGCCCAGCAGGACGGCACCGCCTCCGGCCCGCTCGTGCGCCTCTTCCAATCGGCCTCCCGCACCGCCAAGGACGTCGGCTCGCGCACCCGCTTGGGCGGCCGCGGGCTCTCGATCGTCTCCGTCGCGCTCGACCTCGCCGAGGACCTGAGCGACGACGACTGGTCGGGACGCCACGTCGTCGTCTTCGGCACGGGCGCCTACGCGGGCGCGACGATGTCCCTGCTCAGGGAACGGGGTGCGGGCCGCGTGTCCGTCTTCTCCGCCTCGGGCCGCGCCGAGGGCTTCGTCGCGAGCCGCGGCGGCCACGCCCTCGACGACGACTCGCTCGCTGCCGCCCTCGCCGACGCCGACGTCCTCATCGGCTGCAGCGGCGGCGACCGGCGGCTCGGCCCGGAGGAACTGGCCGAGTCCGGCCGCGGGGCCCGCCCGCTCGTCGCGATCGACCTGGCCCTGACCCGCGACTTCGACCCCTCGCTCGAGGACGTGGAGGGCGTGGACCTCATCACCCTGGAATCCGTCCGCATGGCCGCCCCGGCGGAGCAGGCCGAGGCCCTGCACCAGGCCCGCGGCATCGTGGAGGGCGCGGCCGCGGAGTTCGCCCACGAGCAGCGCCAGCGCACCGCCGACGCCGCGATCGTGGCGCTGCGGCGGCACACCCAGACGGTCCTGGAGACGGAACTGGAGCGCGTCCGCGCGCAGCACGGCTGCACCGCCGCCTCGGAAGAGGTCGAGTTCGCGATGCGGCGCATGATGCGCCAGCTCATCCACACCCCGACCGTCCGCGCGCGCGAGCTCGCCGCCGAGGGCCGCCAGGAGGAAGTCGAAGCCGCCCTCGCGACCCTGTTCGGCATCACGCTCACGCAGCAGGCCCCCGCCACGGGACGCACCGCCGCCCCGCGGCACGGCACGCCGCAGCCCGGCACCCCGCAGGCGCCGCAGGCCCTTCCGGCCGCCGACGGAACGGTCCCGCCCGCCGCCTGCCCGGCCTCCGGTCAGGCCGCCACGGGGTCGGTGCGTCAGTAGCCGTTCTTGTGCGGCTCCACCTCGTCGATCCAGGCCAGGATCCCGCCCTCCAGATGCCTCGCGTCCGCGTAACCGCGCTCGAGCAGGTGGGCCAGCACCTCTGAGGAACGCCCGCCCGATTTGCAATGCAGGATGATCGGCTTGTCCCGGGGCAGCTCGACGTCGCCGCCGAGCACCCGCCCGCGCGGCACGAGCTCGGCGCCGTCGATCGAGACGATCTCCGCCTCCCCCGGCTCGCGGACGTCCACGAGGTGGAAGTCCCCCACCCCGGCCGACCGCTCCCGCAGCAGCACCTCGAGCTCGCGGGGACCCACGGACGGGAGGACGCGACCGGCGTCGTCCGCCGGAAGGCCGCAGAAGGCCGGGTAGTCCTCGAGCAGCCGCTCCGGCTGCACCGTCTCCGGATCCGGGCGGAGCCGGATCTCGCGCCAGGACATGGCGAGCGAGTCAAGGATCAGGACCCGGCCCAGCAGCGGATCGCCGATGCCCGTGATGAGCTTGACCGCCTCGGCCACCATGACCGAGCCGATCTGCGCGCACAGCACGCCGAACACGCCGCCCTCCGCGCACGACGGCACCGTGCCCGCGGGCGGGGCCTCCGGGTAGAGGTCGCGGTAGGTGGGGCCGTGGCCGTTCCAGAACACGGAGACCTGGCCGTCGAAGCGCAGGATGGAACCCCAGACGTAGGGCTTGGCCAGGATCGCCGCGGCGTCGTTGACGAGGTAGCGGGTGGCGAAGTTGTCCGTCCCGTCCAGGATCAGGTCGTAGCCGGAGAAGACCTCCAGCGCGTTGGAGGAGTCGAGCCGCTCCTCGTGCAGCACGACGTCGACGAGGGGGTTCAGCTCGAGGACGGAATCGCGCGCGGAAGCCGCCTTGGGCCGCCCGACGTCGGAGACCCCGTGGACGACTTGGCGCTGCAGGTTCGACTCGTCCACGACGTCGTCGTCGATGATGCCCAGCGTGCCCACGCCCGCCGCGGCGAGGTACAGCAGGGCCGGCGAGCCCAGGCCGCCCGCGCCGATCACGAGGACCCGGGCGTTCTTGAGCCGGCGCTGTCCGGCGAGGCCGACCTCCGGGATGATCAGGTGCCTCGAATACCTCCGCAGCTCCTCGGCCGTCAGCTCGGGGCCCGGTTCCACGAGCGGTCCGGGGTGCTGGGGTGTCGCGGTATCCATGCCCCCACTGTAGTCCCGTCGCGGGGCGCGCCGAGGGGTCCCAAACGCCTACCGCGCCGTAGAATGACGGCAGGCGCCGGGGCCCACCACGACCCGGCGGATGGAGGAAAGGCAGTTCGTGCACACGACCCCAGAGCGGCAGCAGCGCCACCAGCGCACCCAACGGATGCCCCGCGAGGAGCGACGGGCCCAGTTGCTGCGTGCCGCCCACAGCGTGTTCGTGGCCAACGGCTACCACGGGGCCGCGATGGACGAGATCGCCGAGGTCGCGATGGTGAGCAAGCCCGTGCTCTACCAGCACTTCCCGGGCAAGCGCGAGCTGTACCTGGCGTTGCTCGACGCCCATCTGGCCTCGCTGTCCGAGCTGCTGCTCGCGGCGATCGCCTCCACGTCGGACAACAAGCTGCGGGTCCAGGCCACCATCCGCGCGTATTTCGAGTTCATCGCCGAGGACAGCCAGGCCTACCGGCTCGTCTTCGAATCCGACCTCATCAACGATCCCGACGTGGCCTCGCGGCTCGAGGAGTTCAACGGACGCTTCGCCGGTTCCGTCGCCGACGTCATCGCGGACGACACCAAGCTGCCGCGCGCGCAGGCCGTCCTGCTCGGCCGCGGACTGGCCGGCATGGCGCAGGTCGCCGCGCGGGCGTGGCTCGAGGCGCAGGACGAGGTCGACCTCGACGCGGCGAGCGAGCTCGTCTCCCGTTTAGCTTGGCGCGGAATCGGTCGATTCCCCAAGGAGTCCTGACATAGATTCACTGCGGGACACCGTGCGGCCGGTCAGCGCGGCCGGTGCCCGTACCCAGTAGTCCAACCGACGAAGGAGCCCAGCTTGGACGTACGCATCGGAATCCAGAACGTTGCCCGCGAAGTGGTCATCGAATCGAGCGAATCGGCGGACCGCGTCGCCGAGATCGTGACGAAGGCCCTGCACTCCGGCCAGGAGCTGCAGCTGACCGACGCCAAGGGGCGCACCGTGATCATCCCGACGGCGACCATCGGCTTCGTCGAGATCGGCGCCGAGGAGCCGCGCCGGGTGGGCTTCGCACACTAGCGGACCACGGGGCCCGGCGGCCTGACGGCTGCCGGGCCCCGTGCCCTTCCGGCCCCGACCTCGGGCGGCCGCCTCAGGCCGTCAGGCCGAGCTCGCTCATGCGCCGCGAGTGGTTCTCCACGAGCGTCGCGAAGAGCCGCGCGACGTGTTCCGCCCGGGCCTCGGCGTCGGCCAGCTCCACGAGGCCGTTCCAGAAGTCGTGGCGGTCCCCGATCCGCCGGGCACCCGTGAGGGCCTCGCCGAGGAGCCGCCGGCCCCAGAGGGCGAGGCGCGAGGCCAGCCGTGGATCGTCGGCGAGGGCGCCGCGCAGCCGGTCGCGGAGCCAGCCGGTCTGGGCGTCCATGGACTGCACCTCGGCCACGAGCTGCCGGGCCCGCGGGTCCAGCGCCAGGGCCACGGCCTGGTAGAAGTCCCCGGCGACGGAGTCGATGACATAGGCCTTCATGAGCGACTCGTACCAGTCCCCCGGCCGCGTGCGCTCGTGGAGGGCGTCGATCTCGGCGGCGAAGGGGCGCATGGCCTCCTGGACGTCGCCGCCGTCCTCCTCGATGCGGGCCCTCACGAGCTCGAAGTGCGCGAACTCCGCCACGGCGAGACGGGCGAGGGCCTCCCGGTCGGCGAGCGCCGGAGAGAAGCGGGCATCGGAGGAGAGCCGTTCGAACGCGGTGAGCTCCCGGTAGGCCATGAGCCCGTAGAGGGCGGCCTCGTAGTGCGAGCGGGTGGCCTCGTCGAGGGCGGGGACGTTCTGCTCGGTCATGCCTGCCACCCTACTCCTTGGGCCGTTCTGTAGCCTGTCCCCATGGCGATGAAGCAGATTGGACTTTCCGGCAGCACGCGGCAGACCCTCCTGGCCGAGGCGCTCGGTTCCCTCGCGGTCGAGCTCGAGCTGCCGGAGTCCTTCCCACCCGCCGTCCTCGCGGAGGCCGAGGCGGCCGTGGCGGCGCAGGAGCTTCCCGTCGCCGACGCGACGGACGTCGCGTTCGTGACGATCGACCCGCCCACGTCGACCGATCTCGACCAGGCCGTGCACCTGGAGCGCGCGGGCGACGGCTATACCGTGCGCTACGCGATCGCCGACGTCCCCTCGTTCGTCGCCGTCGGCGGGGCGTTGGACGCGGAGACGCGGCTGCGCGGCCAGACGCTGTACCTGCCGCAGGGCCGCATCCCGTTGCACCCGGACGTCATCGGCGAGCAGGCCGGGAGCCTGCTGCCGGAGCAGGTCCGCAGCGCGTACCTCTGGACGTTCCGCCTCGGCCCCGACGGCTCGGTGCTTTCCTCTGCGCTGGAGCGGGCGGGGATCCGCAGCCGGGCGAAGCTCAGTTACGAGGGGGTGCAGGCGGAGCTCGACGCCGGGACGGCCGACGAGTGCCTGCAGCTGCTGCGCGAGGTCGGGCTCAAGCGCATCCGGCTCGAGCACGAGCGCGGCGGGGCGAGCCTGCGCCTGCCGGAGCAGGAGGTCGAGCTCGACGACGCCGGCCACTACCGGCTCACCGCCCGGGCGCCGCTGCCGGTCGAGGACTGGAACGCGCAGATCTCCCTCATGACGGGCATGGAGGCCGCCCGGATCATGCTCGAGGGCCGGGTCGGCATCCTGCGCACCATGCCGGCGCCGGACGAGCGCAGCGTGGCCCAGTTCCGTCGCCAGGCAGCGGCGCTGGGCTGCCCGTGGCCGCGGGAGACGGCGTACGGCGATTTCCTGCGCTCGCTCGAGCTGGAGCAGCCCAAGCACCTCGCGCTCATGCACGCGGCGACGTCCCTGTTCCGGGGCGCGTCCTACACGGCGTTCGACGGCGGGGCCCCGCCGGAGGCGGACGCCGTCCAGTCCGCGATCGCCGCGCCGTACGCGCATGCGACGGCTCCGCTGCGCCGCCTCGTGGACCGATTCGTCCTGATGGTGTGCCTCTCCCTGTCCCAGGAGAGCGGGGTCCCCGAGGAGGTCCGTGCAGCGCTGCCGCTGCTGCCGGACCTCATGCAGTCCTCGAACCGGGTGGCCGGGACGGTCGAGCGCGCGTCGATCGACGCCGTCGAGGCCGCCCTGCTGCACGGGCGCGTCGGCGAGCGCTTCACGGGGACCACCATCGACGGGCCGAGCGAGGCGCAGGCGGCGAAGGCCGCGGAGGACGGACGGCTGCCGACGGGGACGATCCAGCTACTCGACCCGCCGATCACGGCCCGCTACGAGGGCCGTGCCGAGCTCGGCACGGAGGTCGAGGTGGAGCTCGTCACGGCCGACATCGCGCGGCGCGAGGTCCTCTTCCGGATCGCCGCCGCGGACGGCCGGGCCTCCTAGTCGAAGTCCCCGCGGCCGCCGAGGGGCGAGGAGGCGAGCGCGAGGTTCCGCCGCGGGATCCTGCCGGCCGTGTGCCCGAGCCGGCCCGCGACGACGGCGTGCCGGAAGGCCGTGGCCATCCGCGCCGGGTCCTCGGCCCGCGTCACGGCGGTGGCCAGCAGCACGGCGTCGCAGCCGAGCTCCATGGCCAGCGCGGCGTCGGACGGCGTGCCGATGCCGGCGTCGAGGACCACGGGGACGGACGCGCGGGCGGCGATGAGCCCGATGTTGTGCGGGTTCAGGATGCCGAGCCCGGTCCCGATCGGGGCCCCGAGCGGCATGACGGCGGCGCACCCGGCGTCCTCGAGGCGCAAGGCGGTGACGGGGTCGTCGTTCGTGTACGCGAAGACGGCGAAGCCCCGCCCCGCGAGCTGCTCGGCCGCGTCGAGCAGCTCCACGGCGTCGGGCAGCAGGGTGTGCTCGTCGGCGACGACCTCGAGCTTGATCCAGTGGGTCTCGAGGGCCTCCCGCGCCAGCTCGGCCGTCAGCACGGCTTCCCGCGCGGTGTGGCAGCCGGCCGTGTTCGGCAGGACGCGGATGCCGCGGCGCACGAGCATCTCGTAGATGGATTCGCCGCCTCCCGGGCGGTGGCGGCGCATCGCGACCGTGGTCAGTTCGGTTCCCGAGGCCTCGAGCGCCTGCTCGAGCACGTGCTGGCTCGGCGCGCCGCCGGTCCCGGTGATGAGCCGGGACCCCAGCTCCACGCCGTCGACGGTCCAGGAGTCCTCCTGTGCCACGGGCTCAGCCTCCCTGGACCGCGGTGAGCAGCTCGACCGTGTCGCCCGGGGCCAGCGCGGCCTCCGCCCAGCGGGACCGGGCCACGACCTCCTGGTTGACGGCGACCGCGACGCCAAGCGGGGCCCCGTCGACGGGACGGCCGTCGGGGCGCAGCCTGCGCCCGGTGCGGCGGGCGACGAGGTCGAGGACGGTGGCCGGCACGGGAGCGAGGGGTTCCCCGTTGACGAGCAGCGCCGCCCCCGGGGCGGCGACGGAGGTTGCGGCGTGGGCGGTGGCGTCTCGAGGTGTCACGGTGTCTCCTGGGTAGTGTGCGGCGCCGTCGTGGTGACGGCGGGGAGGATGGGGGCGTCGTGGTCCCGCCGGGCGTCCGGCGTGAAGCGCCAGGGGTCGAAGGCCTCGAGGCCGGACGGGGCCCGGCCGTCGACGAGGGACCGGACGGCGCCGGCCGCTGCGACGCTGAGCAGGACCCCGTGGCGGTAGAAGCCGTTGGCGGTGATCAGCCCGGGGCCGAGCCGGCCGAGCAGCGGGAGGTTGTCGGGCGTGGCGGGACGGGCGCGGGCCGTCGCCTCGACCAGGTCGAGTTCGGCGAGGGCGGGCAGCAGGCGGATCCCGTCGCGCAGCAGGCGGTAGACGCCTCCCGCGCTGACCCCGGTGCGGTCGTCCTCGCGCTCCGTGGCACCGAGCACGACCTCGCCGTCGGCGCGCGGGACGATGTACACCCCGCGGCCCTCGACGAGCCCGCGGACCACGGTGCCTTCCAGCCCGGGCCCTCCCGGGGCGGCGCGCAGGCGCAGGACCTCGCCGTACACGGGCCGGACGGTCAGGGCGGGCGCCGCGCCCAGCCCGTCGACGACGATCCCGCCGGTCGGCCGCGTCGTGGCGGTCCGCCCTGCCACGGGATCGACCCCTGCCGGAAATCCGTCCCGGGTGCGGCCAGCCGGCCCGTCGGCGGGCCCCGTTCCGCCGGCCAGGACCACCTCGTCCGCGGCGAGGGACCCGCCGTCGTACTCCACCCGGGCGGGCGCGCCCGCCGCGACGCGCAGGACCCGGCCGGCCACCCACTCGACCCGCCCGGAGGCGTCGAGCGCGGCGCGCAGCGCGGCCGCGATGCACCGGGGGTCGGCCTGCGCGTCGTCGGCGGCGAGGAAGGCCCCGGCGAGCCGCGGCGACAGGAGCGGCTGGAGGCGCCGCGCGGCGCGCACGCCGACCTCCTCGACGGACAGGCCCGCACCCTCCTGCGCGGCCCTCAGCCGGGCCAGCGCCTCGCGGTCGGCGGCATCGGCCGCCACGACGAGCGTGCCCTCGGACCGGAAGCCGCACGCGCGGCCCGACGCAGCCTCGAGCTCGCGGGCCCACGCGGGCCACCCCCGCAGCGCCGGGACGGACAGCGCGGTCAGCGCCCCCTCCTGGTAATGGAACTCGGTGACGGCGGCGAGCATGCCCGCGGCCGCGCGGGTCGCCCCCGCGGCGGGCGAGGGATCGACGACGGCGACATGTGCGCCGGCGCGCACGAGATCCCAGGCGATCGAGAGGCCGACGATCCCGGCCCCGACGACGACGCAGCGCATCGACAGGTGTCCTTCCCTCCGCCGGCATGACCCGGATCAGGTTCAACGGTCGGCATCCCGTCCGGCGTCGACGCCGGCCTGCCCTCTCAGCCCGTTGGCGGGCTCCCGTGGTTCCCGGACAGTCTATGCGCGTCACGGTGGGCGTCGCACGTTAGACTGGCCGGGTAGACAAGGATGCCCGGTCGTTTTTGAACCGCACGAATTTCAGCAGTGTTTCCCGGCGAACCTGCACCATGGCACGCCACATGCGCGCCTGATAGCCCGCGATCGGCTCCGCTGGATGCGCCGCGCACGCGGTGGTCTCCGTTCCGCCTGACAAGGCAGGAGCGTCGAGCACGCCCGGACCGGCGCCGAGAAGAATGAGAAGTCATTGACACCTGAACAGCACCTGACGGCCGATTCCGGCACCGAGGAAATCACCGTCGAAACCAGCCTCGCCACCGACGAGACCCCGCACGAGCTGCCCGAGCAGACCTTCGCCGACTTCGGCGTCCGCCAGGACATCGTCGACTCGCTGGCCTCCGCGGGGATCCTGCATCCCTTCCCCATCCAGGCGATGACGCTGCCGGTGGCCCTCGGCGGCCACGACATCATCGGGCAGGCCAAGACGGGAACGGGCAAGACGTTCGGCTTCGGCATCCCGGCCCTGCAGCGCGTCGTCGGCCCCACGGACGACGGCTACGCGCAGCTTCCCGTGCCGGGCGCCCCGCAGGCCCTGATCGTCGCCCCGACCCGCGAGCTCGCCGTGCAGGTCGCCGCGGACCTCGAGAAGGCGTCGACGCAGCGTGACGCGCGGATCGCCGTGATCTACGGCGGCCGCGCCTACGAGCCGCAGATCGAGCAGCTCGCCGCCGGCGTCGAAATCGTCGTCGGGACGCCGGGCCGACTCATCGACCTGTACCGGCAGAAGCACCTGAACCTCAAGAACGTGCGGATCGTGGTCCTCGACGAGGCCGACGAGATGCTCGACCTGGGCTTCCTCCCGGATGTCGAGACCCTCCTGGGCGCCACCCCGGCGATCCGCCAGACCATGCTCTTCTCGGCGACGATGCCCGGCCCCGTCATCTCGATGGCCCGCCGCTACATGTCCCAGCCCACGCACATCCGCGCCGCGGATCCGGAGGACGAGGGCATCACCAAGAAGGACATCCGCCAGGTCATCTACCGCGCCCACCAGCTGGACAAGGACGAGATCGTCGCCCGCGTCCTGCAGGCCGAGGGCCGCGGACGCACGATCATCTTCACCAAGACCAAGCGCTCCGCCGCGAAGCTGAGCGAGGAGCTCGTCGACCGCGGCTTCGCCGCCGGCTCCATCCACGGCGACCTCGGCCAGGGGGCCCGCGAGCAGGCGCTGCGCGCCTTCCGCAACAACAAGGTCGACGTCCTCGTCGCCACGGACGTCGCCGCCCGCGGCATCGACGTCGACGACGTCACGCACGTCATCAACCTGCAGTGCCCCGAGGACGAGAAGACGTACCTGCACCGCGTGGGCCGCACGGGCCGCGCGGGCAACAAGGGCACCGCGATCACGTTCGTGGACTGGGAGGACGTCCCGCGCTGGGGCCTGATCAACAAGGCCCTGGGACTGGACCAGGCCGAGCCCGTGGAGACCTACTCCTCCTCGCCGCACCTGTTCACCGACCTGGACATCCCGGCCGGGACCAAGGGCCGCCTGCCGCGGAACAAGCGCGTGCTCGAGGGCCTGTCGGGCGAGAGGCTCGAGGACCTCGGCGAGACCGGAAAGAAGCCCGCGGGCCGCGGTGGACGCGACGGCGGACGGGGCGGACGGGAGTCCGGCCGCGACGGAGGGCGCGACGGTGCCCGGGGCCGCGGACGCGGCGGGCGCGGTGGCGCCGACGGCGAGGGCCGCCACGGCCATTCGCACGGCCGGGCCGACCGCCCCAACAAGGAATCCACCGGCGAGGGCCGGGGCCAACGCGCCGAGGACGCGGGCACCGAGGCCGCGTCGACGGCCCCGCGCCGGCGCCGCTCCCGGACCCGCCGCCGCAACGGCGAGGTCGTCGAGCGCACGGACGGACAGTAGCGCGTGGGCGCACCACGCCCGGCCGGCGGCCCCGGTTCCCTCGAGGGGACCGGGGCCGCCCCCGTGGGGGAAGGGGAGGCGACGACGGCTGACGCCTCGCTGGCGCCGCTCCCCGCGGAGGCCGCGTCCCGCCCGCGGGTCGCCGGGGCCGGCGCATGGCGCCCCGACGGTCCGGACCTCGTGGTCCACGGCGACAACGCCGGGGTCCTGCCGGCCCTGCCGGACGGCGCGTTCACGCTGGTCTACGTCGACCCGCCGTTCAACACGGGCCGCCGCCAGGCGCGCCAGCGCACCACGATGGTCCGCGCGGCCGACGGCGCCGGGGACCGCGTGGGCTTCAAGGGAGCCAGCTACACGACCGTGCGCGGCGAGCTGCGCAGCTACGACGACGCGTTTGATGACTACTGGGCGTTCCTCGAGCCCCGGTTGCGCGAGGCCTGGCGGCTCCTCGCCGACGACGGAACGCTCTACGTGCACCTGGACTACCGCGAGGTGCACTACGCCAAGGTCATGCTGGACGCGGTCTTCGGCCGCGAGTGCTTCCTGAACGAGATCATCTGGGCGTACGACTACGGAGCGCGCGCCAAGAGCCGCTGGCCGGCCAAGCACGACAACATCCTCGTCTACGTCAAGGACCCGGACCGCTACCACTTCGACGCGGCGGCGGTGGACCGCGAGCCCTACATGGCGCCCGGGCTCGTCACGGCCGAGAAGGCGGCCCGCGGCAAGCTGCCGACCGACGTCTGGTGGCACACGATCGTCTCGCCAACGGGCCGGGAGAAGACGGGCTACCCCACGCAGAAGCCCGAGGGCATCCTGCGCCGGATCATCTCCGCGAGCAGCCGCGAGGGCGACTGGGTGCTGGACTTCTTCGCGGGTTCCGGGACGACGGCGGCCGCGGCCCACGCGCTCGGCCGGCGGTTCGTGTGCGTGGACGCCAACGCGGAGGCCCTCGAGGTCATGCGCCGCAGGCTGCCCGCCGGAACAGTGTTCTCGCAGTAGCCCGGCGCTCCGTGGCACCGGACGTTCCACCGCCCAGGCACGGCCGGCCCCACGGGGCAGACGACGACGGCCGCCCGCGTCGGGGACGCGGGCGGCCGTCGCGGCGGGCGGGCCGGACCTAGATGAGGTCCCGGCCGTTGCGCCGGGCCTCGGCCCATTCGCGGAAGAACGCGCGCGCGATCACGGCGAGGGTGCCGGCCACGACGACGGGCCAGACCAGGACGTAGACGGTGAGCCAGAACGCTTCCATGGGGTCTCCTTCCTACTTCGCGGTGCCGGTGGCGGACGGGACGGCCTCGTGGGGCCCCGGGTCGAAGTCGCCGACGGTGCGGCGGATCGAGGCGAAGTCGAACTCCATCGAGGACCGCCGGGACATGAGCCAGCAGACGAGCGTGGACACGGCGTAGGCGAGCAGGGAGGCGCTGAGCACGGCGTACTCGTGCAGGACGCCGACGGCGAACGGTGCGGCCGCCAGCGCGGCGGCCGTCCCCGCGATGCGGGCCACGCGGGCTCCGAAGAAGCCGAAGGACATGAGGCCGATGACCACGCCGATGCCGATGACCGCCAGGACGTCGACGACGAGGCCGGCCACGCCGTCGAGCGGCAGCCAGGAGAAGCGCACGGGCAGGAACGCGGCAAGCGCGGCGAGAACGGCCACGGTGAACGCCGCGTTGGTGACCTTCTTCCAGTAGAAGCTCGCGATGACCGGGAACACGAGGCATCCCCACAGCGCGCCCACGAAGACGAGCAGGTCGAGGATGTTCAGCTGCCCTGACGCGAAGTACAGCGCAGCGCCCGTGGCGAGGACCATGGTGGCCCGGCCCACGAGCAGCATGGTCTTCGGATCGGCCTTGCCCTTGCCCTTGGACTGGCCGTAGAAGTCGGCCATGGCGATCGAGGACAGCGCCGCGAGGTCGGAGTCGGCGGTCGAGGACAGCGCGCCGATGACCATGACGAAGAAGAGGCACAGCATGACGGGGCCGAGGTAGGTGGCGGCCATCTGCGGAATGAGGTTGTTGGTGTCCCCGCCCATCGGCTCGATCCCCAGGTACAGGGCCATGACGCCGAGCATGCCGATCCCGATGATCGTGGCCCCGTAGCCGACGGTCGCGGTGACGAACGTGGGACGGATGAGGTCCTCGCGGACGGCGAAGAGCCGCTGGGCGATGGTCTGGTTGCCGATCGCGTAGGCCAGTACGGCCGCGATGTAGGGGGCACCCTGGTTCATGAACGCCTCGGAGGAGAAGAAGTCACCCTGCTCGGGGGTCAGGTTCGCGGCGCCCCGGGTGAACATCCCGGTGCCCCCGGCGGCGAAGAACACCGTGGGGATGATGACGACGACGGCGCCGAGCATGGCCATGACCTGCGCGAAGTCCGTCAGCACGGACGCGCGGAAGCCGGACCAGAGCGTGTAGAGCAGCACGCCGGCGGCGATCGCGAGGATGCCCTGCTGGAAGGTGAACGGGGAGAGCATCGCCACGAGCGCGCCGCCGGCGATGAGGTTGGACGTCAGGCTGATGACGCTGCCGAGGATGTTGGACCCGGCGAGCATCAGCTGCGAGGAGCGGCCGTGCCGGGCGTACATCACCTCGGCGAGGGTGTGGGCCTTCGGCGCGACCTGGCGGATGCGCTTGCCGAAGGGGTAGATGAACAGGATCATCAGGGCGCCCCAGAGCCCGTAGTGGATGGGGCCGGAGATGCCGTAGGTGTAGCCCGAGGTCGCCGAGGCGTACATCGACGCGGCCCAGATCCACGTGGCCGTCATCGATGCCGCGGAGATCCCGAAGCCGATCTTGTTGCCGGCGGTCATGTAGCCGTCGGCGTTCTCCTTCTTCTTGCCGATGAACAGCGACATCGCGAAGGTGCCGCCGTAGAAAGCCACCATGAGCGCGATGATGATCCAGGCGGGCATCAGCGCCGCCTGCCCGGTTCCGTCCGGAGCCATGTTCCTCCTTGTCCGGGGAACGGCCACCGGACGCGGCTCCCCTCGGCGCGCGCCGGCCGGGATTCGGCTCCATTGGCTCGCCGCCCGTCGGGGCGGCACTGTCCGGTGCGGGACGATTACCTGGCGCGCCGTCCACCCGGCACGGGTGCCGGGCCATCCGGGCCGCGCAGGGCGCGGCACACCGCGGCGCACCCACTGGCGGTGGGGCTTCTCCGCGTCGGGCAGGGGCTGCTGGCAGCCCGCTGTGGACGCCGGTGCGGCCTGCCGCGGTTCGGAGCGATCCGCTCGACGAATCATTGCGTCAGGCAACCACCGGATTCCTTGATGGTAGCACCTTTCGTCCGGTGTCCTACCCCAGCCCGACGGCGGACGTGCCGGTTCCCGCGGCCATGATCCGTTCCAGCATGGCCGGATCGGTCGTGTTCTCGCCGAGGCGGTTCGGCTTGCCGGTGCCGTGGTAGTCGCTCGATCCGGTCGTGATGAGCCCGTGTTCGGCGGCGAGGGCCCGCAGGAAGGCGCGCCCCTCGGCGGGATTGTCCCGGTGCTCGACCTCGAGGCCGAGCAGCCCGGCGTCGATCATCGCGGCGAAGACGTCCTCCCCCACGACGCGGCCCCGGCCGGAGGCCACGGGGTGGGCGAAGACGGGCACTCCCCCGGCCTCGCGGACGAGCCGCACGGCGTCGACGGGGTCGACGGCGTAGTGGCCCACGTAGTAGCGGGAGTGCGAGGTCAGCACGGTCGAGAACGCCTCGCTGCGGTCCCCGGCCACCCCCGCCGCGACAAGGGCGTCGGCGATGTGCGGCCGGCCGATCGTCGCCCCCGGGGCCGAGTGGCTGTTGACCATGTCCCAGTCGATCGGGAAGTCCTCGCTGAGCAGCTCGACCATCCTCCGGGCGCGGTGCACGCGCGCCTCGCGGGCCTTGTTGATCTCCTCGAGCAGGCCCGGGTGCGCGGGGTCGTGGAGGTAGCTGAGCAGGTGCACGCTGATCCCCCGCCTCGTCTTGCAGGAGACCTCCATGCCGGGAACCAGGCCGATTCCGTGCCGCCGGGCCGCCTCGGCGGCCTCCGCCCAGCCGCTCGTCTGGTCGTGGTCCGTGAGCGCCACGGCCCCGAGACCGGCCGCCGCCGCGGCCGCGACGACGTCGGCGGGCCGCTCGGTCCCGTCGGAGACCGTCGAGTGGGCGTGCAGGTCGATGAGCATGGATCAAGCCTAGTCCCGTCCCCGGCGGGCCGGGGCGGGCCGGCGCGGCCCCGGCGTCGTCCTCCCCGCACCGCGGCGCCCGCGGCCCCTCTCTGCCGCCTTGGTGGATGGGCGGGCCTTTGAGACGATGGTCCGGTGATGACTGAAGCCAACGACACCCCCGGCAGCGACCAGCCCCTCGAGGACCGCGTGAACAACCGTTCCCAGCGCCCGAGCTCCGAAGCGTTCAAGAAGTTCATGGCCGGGCAGTGGGCGCCCGCCGCGCCCGCTCCCACGGGCCCCGATGCCGTCGCCCCCTACGCGGCGTGCCGCCGCCACGCGCTCTCCCTGCGCTTTCCCGGCGAGCGCCTCGTGGTGCCCGCAGGGCCGCTCAAGGTGCGCTCGAACGACACCGACTACCGTTTCCGCCCGCACTCGGGCTTCGCGCACCTGACCGGCCTGGGCCTGGACCACGAGCCCGACGCCGTGCTCGTGTTCGAACCCGTCGCCGAGGGCACGGGCGACGACGGCGGGAACCACCGCGCCACCCTGTACTTCCGTCCCATGGCCGGACGCGACTCCGAGGAGTTCTACTCCAACGCCCGTTCCGGGGAGTTCTGGATCGGCCCGCGGCCGACGCTCGAGGAGCTCTCCGCCCGTCTCGCCCTGCCCACGGCCCACATGGACGCCGAGCTCGAGGACGCCATCACGGTGGACGCGGGCCCCGTCGAGCTCAACGGCATCCGGATCCGCCTGCTCCGCGAAGTCGACCAGACGGTCGACGCGCTCGTGGACACCTCCCGCATCAACACGGGGATCGACCTCGAGGCCTCCGACGCGCTCGACGCCGGGCTGAGCGAGGCCCTCTCCGAGCTGCGCCTCGTCAAGGACGAGTGGGAGGTGGAGCAGATGCGGGCCGCCGTCGAGGCGACCATCAACGGCTTCCACGACGTCGTGGAGGCGCTCCCGCGCGCCATCGAGCACAAGCGCGGCGAGCGCGTCGTCGAGGGCGCGTTCTTCGCCCGGGCCCGCGAGGAGGGCAACGACCTCGGCTACGACACGATCGCGGCGTCCGGGAACAACGCCACCGTGCTGCACTGGATCCGCAACAACGGCCAGGTCAACACGGGCGAGCTCCTGCTGCTCGACGCCGGCGTGGAGGCCGATTCCCTCTACACCGCCGACATCACGCGCACCCTGCCGGTCAACGGCCGCTACTCGGACGTGCAGCGGAAGGTCTACCAGGCGGTCGTCGACGCCGCGGACGCCGCCTTCGCCGTCGCCCGCCCGGGGCGCCGCTTCCGCGAGCTCCACGAGGCCGCCGTCGCGGTCCTGGCGGAGCGCCTCGACGCGTGGGGGCTGCTGCCCGTGCCGCTCGAGGTCGCGCTCTCCCCCGAGGGCCAGCACCACCGCCGCTGGATGCCGCACGGGACGAGCCACCACCTGGGCCTGGATGTGCACGACTGCGCGCAGGCCAAGCGCGAGCTCTACCTCAACGGCATCCTCGAGGAGGGCATGGTCTTCACGATCGAGCCGGGCCTGTACTTCAAGGCCGAGGACCTCTCCGTGCCCGAGGAGTACCGGGGCATCGGCGTGCGGCTCGAGGACGACGTCCTCGTCACGGCCGACGGCTGCGAGAACCTCAGCGCCGCGTTGCCGCGCACGCCCGAGGAGGTCGAGTCCTGGATGGCCGGGATCTACGCGGCCCGCGGGATCTAGCCTCCCGTTCCACGCAGGACGACGCCGGTGCCTCCTTCGGGAGGCACCGGCGTCGTCCGCCATGGTCCAGGTCAGCCGTCGCCGCGGGACCGGCTCCCGGGCTCGTGCCCGGACCCGGCCGGGGCGTTGTCCGCGGCGGGTCCGGCGTCGGGCCCGTTGCCGTCCTCGGCGGACCCGCCCGCATCCGAGCGGCCGGCATCGACCGGGCCCGCGGCCGGGTCGATCCGGACACCGAACTGCGGGCGGCCGTCGGGCAGGTCGGCGTAGCCGCTGCGCGGGGCCGGTGCCGGCTGGGGGGCTCCCGGGGCCGGTTCGGCGCCGGGCGCGGCAGGGGCCGGCGGAGCGGGCTGCTGCGCAGGCGCCCACGCCGGGGCGGAGCGCGGGACGCTGCCGCGGCTCATGGGAAGCTTCTCGGCCAGCCGGCGCGCGGCGGCGGCGTGCTCGAACGCGACGACGACGTCGTAGTAGCCGGCGAGCACCTGGTTGCTCGAGGCGAAGTCCCGCTTGCCGCGGCGGAAGGAGTAGCTGAGCACGCCGACGACCATCCAGATCGCCATGCCGAGGCCCACGGAGGAAAGGATCTGCACGATCCCGCCCGCCGGGGTGAAGAGGCTCAGGAGCAGGCCGACGAACATGCCGAACATGGCGCCCTGCGCCGCCCCGGCGAGCGCCACGCGGGGGTAGCTGAGCTTGCCCGTGACACGCTCGACCATCTTCAGGTCGTTGCCGACGATGCTGACGTTCGCGACGGGGAAGTCGTTGTCGGCGAGGTAGTCCACCACCTTCTGCGCGTCGAGGTAGGACTCGTAGCGGCCCAGGACCTCGCCCCGGGGCAGGCCGAGTCCGGCGGGGTCGGATCCTGTGGCACCAAAAGCGGAAGGCATGTCCCCATTCTGCCCTGCCCGGGCCCCGCGCGCCCGCCATATCGCTGCGGGTGAACCGCCCGGCGACGCGGAACGCCGCCCCGTCGGGCAGGCAGTAGCCTTGGAGGGTGAGCAGCTCCATGAACAAGGTCTTCATCGCCCGCCTGCTCGGCCTCGACGTCTTCGACCCCCTCGGCGACCGCCTGGGCCGGCTGCGGGACGTCGTCGTGTTCGACCGCGGCGCCGCCAAGCCCGCCCAATGCGTGGGCCTCGTCATCGAGGTGCCCGGCAAACGCCGGGTCTTCGTGCCGATGACGCGTGTCCAGGCCATTGAATCGAGCCAGATCATCTGCTCGGGGCTCGTGAACCTGCGCCGCTTCCAGCAGCGCGGCGCCGAGCGGCTCGCCGCCGCGGAGCTGTTCGACCGCAAGGTCGTCTTCAAGGACGGCAGCGGCAACGCGGTGGTCGAGGACATCGGTCTGGAGCGCCAGCGCAACGGCGACTGGCTCGTCTCCGACTACTATGTCCGCCGCGGCGATGCCGGCACGGGCTTCCGGGCGCTGCGCCGGCTCTCCCGGGGCGAGCGCCTCCTGGTGCCGTGCGCGGAGGTCGTCCATGGCGACCTCGAGGAGCCGCAGGCCGCGACCCAGTTCGTGGCCGCGCACGACGAGCTCAAGCCCGCCGACTTCGCCGAGGCGCTGCACGAGATGAGCGACAAGCGCCGCCTCGAGGTCGCCTCGGAGCTGCAGGACGACCGCCTGGCCGACGTCCTGCAGGAGCTCCCCGACGACGAACAGGTGCAGATCCTCTCGGCCCTCGACATGGAGCGCGCCGCCGACGTCCTCGAGGAGATGGACCCGGACGACGCGGCCGACCTGCTCAACGAGCTCGCCGAGGAGCAGAAGGAGGCCCTCCTGCAGCTCATGGAGCCCGAGGAGGCCAAGGACGTGCGCCGCCTCCTGGAGTACGAGGAGAACACGGCGGGTTCGCTCATGACGCCCGTGCCCGTGATCCTCCCGCCCGAGGCGACGGTCGCGGAGGCGCTCGCGTACGTGCGCCGCGAGGAGCTCAGCCCCTCGCTCGCCTCGGCGGTCTACGTGTGCCGCCCGCCGCTCGAGACACCCACGGGGCGCTACCTCGGCGTCGTGCACATCCAGGCCCTCCTGCGCTGCCCGCCGCCGGAGCAGCTCGGCAGCATCGTCGACACGGACCTCGAGCCGGTCCTGGACCTCGCCGACGTCTCCGAGGTCGCCCGGACCCTGGCCACCTACAACCTGACCTCGATGCCCGTCGTCAACGCGGACGGCCGGCTCGTCGGCGCGGCGACGGTCGACGACGTGCTGGACCACCTGCTGCCGGAGGACTGGCGCACCCGGGACGACGATTCCACCGACGTGAAGGGAGCCGCGACGCATGGCTGAGAAGAACACGCCCCCGGGCACCGGGCTGGACACCCCGCTGGCGGCGCGCGCCCGCTTCTTCCCGCGGCTCTCGCCGAACCCCGACGCGTTCGGCAAGGCCACGGAGGGCTTCGCCCGCTTTATGGGAACGCCGCAGTTCCTGCTCTACATGACGATCTTCTGCGTGTTCTGGCTCGTCTGGAACACGTGGGCGCCCCAGGACTGGCGCTTCGACTCCGCCGCGTTGGGTTTCACCGCGCTGACGCTCATGCTCTCCCTGCAGGCCTCCTACGCCGCCCCGCTCCTGCTCCTGGCCCAGAACCGCCAGGACGACCGCGACAAGGTCTCGCTCTCGGAGGACCGCAACCGCTCCGAGCGCAACCTGCACGACACGGAGTACCTGACGCGCGAGCTGGCCGCCCTGCGGATCGCCCTGCGCGACGTCGCCACGCGCGACTACGTCCGCAGCGAGCTCCGCTCGGCGTTGGAGGACCTCCTCGAGGCGAACGACGGCGAGGACATCCGCCTGCGCGGCAAGGCGCCCAAGAAGAAGAAGGTCTCCGACGCGACGACGCAGCTGCCCAAGGTGCAGCGCACCGAGGGCGGCCAGGAGCCGTGACGCGCGAGGGGACGCCCGCCGCCGACGAGGCCCTGTGGAAGGCGCTCGGTGCCGTCCAGGACCCGGAGCTGCGCCGCCCCATCACGGAGCTCGGCATGGTCCCCTCGGCCACGGTCGGCTCCGACGGAACGGCGCGCGTGGCCGTGCTGCTGACGATCGCCGGCTGTCCCCTGCGCGGCACGATCGAGCAGGACGTCACGGCTGCGGCCTCCGCTGTCCCCGGTGTCTCCTCGGTCGAGATCGAGCTCGGGGTGATGACCCCGGAGCAGCGGGCCGAGCTGAAGTCCTCCCTCGCGGCCCGCACCATCCCGTTCACGGCCCCGGACTCGTTGACGAGGATCATCGCCGTCGCGAGCGGCAAGGGCGGGGTCGGCAAGTCGAGCGTGACCGTGAACCTGGCCTGCGCCCTGGCGGCCGACGGGCTGCGCGTGGGCGTCGTCGACGCCGACGTGCACGGCTTCTCCGTCCCCGGCCTCATGGGGATCGACACCCAGCCCACGCGCGTCGACGAGCTGATCCTGCCGCCCGTCGCCCACGCCGTGAAGGTCATCTCGATCGGCATGTTCGTGGACGGCAACCGGCCCGTCGTGTGGCGGGGTCCGATGCTGCACCGGGCCCTCGAACAGTTCCTGACGGACGTCCACTTCGGCGACCTCGACGTCCTGCTGCTGGACCTGCCGCCGGGGACGGGCGACGTCGCGATCTCCGTCTCCCAGCTCCTGCCGGGCTCGGGGATCGTCGTGGTGACCACGCCGCAATCGGCCGCCGCGGAGGTCGCCGAGCGGGCGGGGGCCGTCGCGGAGACCACGGGCCAGAAGGTCCTCGGCGTCGTCGAGAACATGTCCTGGCTGACCCTGCCCGACGGCACGCGGATGGAGCCCTTCGGCAGCGGCGGCGGGGCGGCCGTGGCGGCGCGCCTCGCGGAGCGGCTGGGGACCGACGTCGGATTGCTGGGTTCGGTGCCCCTCGATCCCCGGCTGCGCGAGGGCGGGGACGCGGGCCTGCCCGTCGTGCTCGGCGAGCCGGAGTCGGAGGCGGCGGTGGAGCTGCGGCGGATCGCGCGCTCCCTGGCCCGGAGCCCCCGCGGCCTGGCCGGCCGGCCGCTCGGCGTCACGCCGCGCTGACCGGGCGCCACACGGCGCCACGGAACCGCGGAACCGGGGCAGGGTCGCGGCGGGGACGCGCCGGAGGAGGCCGCCCGGAGCTAGGTCGCCTCGGAATCGAACGGGGCGGCCTCGCCGGCGGCGAGCGGGATCTGCGCGGGGCGCTGCGGCGCGGCCGGACGGGCGGGCGCCGCCTCGATCGCCTTGGCCGGTTCGTCCTTCGCGGCGCTCAGGGCGTCGTCGAAGTCGTCGAGCAGGGCTTCCTTGATGATCTTGCGCGGATCGTATTGGCGGGGGTCCAGCTTGCGCCAGTCGATGTCCGCGATGTCGTCGCCGACTTCCTCGCGCAGCTGCTCCTTGGCGCCGGTGGCCATGCGCCGGACTTCCTTGACGAGGCGCGCCAGCTGCTGGGCGTAGACCGGCAGCTTGTCGGGACCCAGGACCAGTACGGCCAGGATCGCGAGCACCAGGAACTCGCCGCCATTGATTCCAAACACGCTTAGAGGTTACCCGTTCCCGGGGCGGCCACGGTATTCGCCACCCGGGCGTGGGCCGCACGGCGTCGCGCGGGTCCGGTCACTGGCGCGGCTCCAGCACGACGAGCCGCGCCAGGCCCCGGCCGATCCGCTCCCACATCCCGGACACGGCGGCCGCCTGGGCGGCGACGCGCGAATGCTCGGTGACCACGATCCGGTCCACGACCTCCCCGACCCGGGCGCCCTCCGCGGCCTCCGTCCGGACGGAGTAGACGGCCGACTCCATGTCGACCACCGTCTCCCCCGGGGCCCTTCGGTAGACGACGTATCCGTCCCCGGAGTCGACGACGGTCCACGCCGTCGCGGTCGCGGAGTCCCCGCCGCCCGCGGGCGCTTCGGAGGGGTCCTGCGCTGCCGCGGTCGGGGCAGCGGGTGCCGTCGTGTCCTCCACCGCGAAGCCGAACGGGTCGGCGGGCCCGGGGACGGCGCTGCCGGCATGGGCGGCGACCCCGGCGCCGAAGCGCAGGGCGTCCGCTCCGCTCGGCGCGACGGCCTTGCGGCGCTCCGTCACCGTGAGCGTCCCGCCGGGGCCCGCGTACTCGAGCGTGATGTGGGGCGTTCCCGCGCTCCGCGAGCCGCTCGCCCGCGCCAGGGACCACGTGGTGCCGCCCAGGTGCGGGCAGTTCCATCCCGCGGCCCGCAGCGCGCCGATCTCCTCGCGGTCCAGGACTTCCTCCTCGCCGTCCCAGCTCCAGGCGAGGGAACCGGCTGCCGATGCGGTGCTTGCGGCCCCGGGTGCGCCGATGAGCCACGCCGCACCGAGGACGCCCGCGAGGAGGGCCAGCGCCGCGACGGACGCGAGAGCGGGCAGGGCGATCCGCCGGGGACCGCTCCGGGGGGCCGCCTCGAGCGGCCAGGCCGGCGCGGAACCCGTGGGCGCGGACTCCGTGGGCCCGGCCATGAGGCGGGCCATGAGGGCCGGGTCCGGCGCGGGTGCGGCCCTCCCGGACGCGGCGAGCAGGCCGAGCCGGCGCTTGAGGCGGCGCCGGTCATCCACGAGCACCCGGCAGTCTGCGCAGCCGCGCACGTGGGCCTCGAAGTCCTCCAGCCGGCGTCCGGCGAGTTCACCGTCGACGTAGGAGTCGATCCAGCGTTCGTGCCGATGCATGGTCAGCGTGCCTCCGAAACGGCCCGCCCCATCGTCGGAAGCTGCAGGCCGGGGGCACCGCCGCGCGCCGGATCGCGGTGGGCCAGCTTCTCCCGCAACTGCGAGCGGCCGCGGTGGATCCGCGAACGCACGGTGCCCAGCTTCACGCCGAGCACGGAGGCCACCTCCTCGTAGGAGAGCCCCTCGAGGTCACAGAGGACGACGGCGGCGCGGAAATCCGCGGGCAGGGCGTCGAGCGCCGCCTGGACGTCGAGGTCGAGGTTGTTGAACTCGAAGCTGCGCTCCGGTCCCGGGTCGCGGCCCGGCAGCCGGGTCTCGGCGTCCTCGCCGAGGGCATCGAAGCGGATGCGGCTGCGCCGCCGCGCCTGGTCCAGGAAGAGGTTGGTGGTGATCCGGTGCAGCCAGCCGCCGACGGTCCCCGGCGTGAAATTGTGCAGGGAGCGGAAGACCCTCACGAACGTCTCCTGGGTGAGGTCCTCGGCGTCGTGCATGTTCCCGGTCAGGCGGTAGGCGAGCCGGTAGACCTTGGCGGAGTGCTCCTGGACGATCTCCTCCCAGCCGGGCACCCCCTCCGCGGGGGCCTCCGGGGCGGAATCGTGGGCGGCAGCTGAAGCTTGAATGGTCACGTAGTCATTGTTCAGGACGAGCCTGTGAGCAAGCTGGGCGCACGCGGGGCGTCCGCTGTCGGCTGTTCACGGCGGTCCCCACCGGGCTGCCGGACCGCCCGGGAACCGACCGGACCCGGGCCGGTGTTCCGGCGCCCCGGCTAGGATGGTGTACCGGTCGTGAAGGACGGACCGGGCACCCCCGACAGAGCAAAGGAACACCACAGCATGAGCGCCGACAAGCAGAGCAGCTGGTCCTACACGGAGGCCCTGTCCGTGGAGGACGAGGTCCTCATGCGCGCCCGCGACCGGGGCCACGAGCTGGGCGTCTCCCCCGTCGGCTCCGGCACCGCCGCGCTCCTGCGCGTCCTCGCGGCGGCCTCGGGCGCCCGGACGGCCGTCGAGATCGGCTCGGGAGTCGGAGTCTCCGGCGTGAGCCTGTTGCGCGGCCTGTCCACCCAGTCCGTCTTCACCACGATCGACATCGACGTGGACCACCTCAACGCCGCACGGGAGGCGTTCCAGGAGGCCGGCATCGCCGCCAACCGGACGCGCACGATCTGCGGACGGGCCCGCGACGTCCTCCCGCGCCTGACGGACGGCGCCTACGACCTGGTGTTCATCGACGCGGACAAGACGCACCTCGTCGACTACGTGGAGCACGGCGTGCGGCTCCTGCGCCGCGGCGGGATGCTGCTCGTCAATGACGCCCTCGACGAGGACCGCGTCCCGCAGCCGGCCGTCCGCCAGGCCGGCACGGTCGCGGCCCGCCAGGCCGCCCGCCTGCTGCGCGAGCGCGAGGACCTCTCCACCGCGACGGTCCCGACGGGGACGGGCCTGCTGATCGCGGTCAAGGACCGCTGAGCAGAGGACGCGAAAGGGCCCGGCGGCTGCTGCCGCCGGGCCCGTGGCATCGGTGCCTGCGGGACGTCGCGTCCCCCAGGGGTCTAGTTGGTCACGCCGACCAGGCATTCCTTCAGCTCGGCGGCCTCGTCGGCATTGAGCTCGACGACCAGGCGTCCGCCGCCGTCGATCGGAACACGCATGATGAGGCTACGGCCCTCCTTGGTGACCTCCATGGGTCCATCCCCGGTACGCGGTTTCATCGCAGCCATTGGCGCTGTCTTCCTTCCTAGATGTCGCGGAACCCCCCTGGCCCCGCGGATCGAACGTCGAACCGACGGCCCCCGGACGGGGCATGTCTTTTCAACCTGCATTTCATATTATTCTCCAGTTTGGCGCGTGGCGCTAATCACAGGCCCTTCCGGAGCGCGTCGAGCTCGTCGTTCAGGCGCCCGATCTCCGCCCCGAGCTCCCCCAGGACCTCGTCCACCTGGTCGCAGCGGTAGCCGCGCAGCCCGACGGCGAGGCGCAGGCGCTCGACCTCGTCCGGTCCGGGCCGGGCGGGCAGCAGGACGGGCGGCAGCGTGGCCACCGGTTCGACGAGGCCCAGTAGGCCGTCGTCGTTCGACGCGGCCGCGTGCGTGCCCTCGACGGAGCGGCGGAAGCGGCCCGAGGCGAAGAGGGCGGCCGTGCCGAGGAGCGCGATCGCGATGAAGAGCAGGAGCGCGTAGACCATCCCCGCCCCTAGCGCGGCTTCCGGCCGACGTGGGAGACCGCGATCCGCACGGCCTCCTCCGGGTCGTCGGTGAGCTGGATCAGGTCCAGGTCGCCGGGCGAGATGGCGCCCTCGGCCGCGACGGTGCCGCGGAGCCAGTCGATGAGCGGACCCCAGTAGGCGGTGCCCACGAGGACGATCGGGAAGCTCGTGACCTTCTCGGTCTGCACGAGCGTGAGGGCCTCGAAGAGCTCGTCCATGGTCCCGAATCCGCCGGGGAGCACGATGAACCCCTGGGAGTACTTGACGAACATCGTCTTGCGGGCGAAGAAGTAGCGGAAGTTGATCCCGAGGTCGACCCACTCGTTCAGGCCCGTCTCGAACGGCAGCTCGATTCCGAGCCCGACCGAGGTGCCCTCGGCCTCGACGGCGCCCTTGTTCGCGGCCTCCATGGCCCCCGGGCCTCCCCCGGTGATGACGGCGTAGCCGGCCTCGGCGAGGCGCCGGCCGATCAGCTCGGCCTGCGTGTACCGGTCCGAGCCGCGCGGCGTGCGGGCGGAACCGAAGACGCTCACGGCCCGGCCGAGCTCGGACAGCGTCCCGAAGCCCTCGACGAACTCGCTCTGGATGCGCAGGACGCGCCACGGGTCGGTGTGCGTGAAGTCGATGCCCTCGTTGGAGTCCAGCAGGTACTGGTCGGCCTGCGGAATCAGCGCCTGTTTCCGCCGCAGGACGACGGATCCCTTCCTGCGGGCGGGATCTGGCAACTGTTCGAAGGGGCGCCCCGGGGCGTCGCTGCTCGGCATCCCCCCAGCCTAGCGTCCGCGGGTGTGGCCGGAACCCGCCCGCGCGGGCGCGCGGTTTCAACATCATAAAGATTCCTGAAAGATCACTCCCCCATGGCCTTGTGACGTGGGCAACGTCCGCTAGGGTCTTTCCATGAGCACTGATCCCCAGGCGGCCTCCGCCGCAAGCGCCGGATCCCCGATCGTCCGGCTGGACAAGGTCAACAAGCACTACGGACCCCTGCACGTCCTCCAGGACATCAACCTGGAGGTCACCAAGGGCGAGGTCGTCGTCGTCCTCGGCCCCTCGGGCTCGGGCAAGTCGACTCTGTGCCGCGCCATCAACCGGTTGGAGACGATCGACGACGGCGCCATCTACATCGACGGCGAGAAGCTGCCCGAGGAGGGCAAGGCCCTCGCCAAGCTGCGTGCCGACGTCGGAATGGTCTTCCAGTCCTTCAACCTCTTCGCGCACAAGTCGATCCTCGAGAACGTCACGCTCGGCCCCCTCAAGGTCAAGGGCATGAAGAAGGCCGAGGCCGACAAGCTCGCCCTGTCGCTCCTGGAGCGCGTCGGCGTCGCCAACCAGAAGGACAAGCTGCCGGCGCAGCTCTCGGGCGGCCAGCAGCAGCGCGTCGCGATCGCCCGGGCCCTCGCCATGAAGCCCAAGGTGATGCTCTTCGACGAGCCCACCTCGGCACTGGACCCCGAGATGATCCAGGAGGTCCTCGACACCATGGTGCAGCTCGCCAAGGAGGGCATGACCATGATCGTCGTGACCCACGAGATGGGCTTCGCCCGCAAGGCGGCGGACCGCGTCGTCTTCATGGCCGACGGCCAGATCGTCGAGCAGGCCGCGCCGCACGAGTTCTTCACCAACCCGCAGAGCGACCGGGCGAAGGACTTCCTCGGCAAGCTGATCACCCACTAGGACACCACTTCCACTCGCGGCCGGCCCCACAAGCACGCCGGCCAGACAACAAGGAGAACACCATGCGCAAGACCCGCATCGCGCTCGCTGCCGCCGCGGCAGCCACCGCACTCACCCTGTCCGCCTGTGGAGGCGGCGGAACCGGCGGTGGGGACGGCGACGGCGACACCATCCGGATCGGCATCAAGTTCGACCAGCCGGGCCTCGGCTTCAAGGACGGCGAGAACTACACGGGCTTCGACGTCGACGTCGCCAAGTTCGTGGCCCAGGAGCTGGGCTACTCGGAGAACCAGATCGAATGGGTCTCCGCCCCGTCCGCCAACCGCGAGACCATGCTGCAGAACAACCAGGTCGACATGATCTTCGCGACCTACTCCATCACCGATTCCCGCAAGGAGGTCGTCGACTTCGCGGGACCGTACTTCGTCGCCGGCCAGGACCTCCTGGTGGCCAACGACAGCGACATCACCGGACCCGAGGACCTCAACGAGCGCAACCTCTGCTCCGTGACCGGTTCGACGTCGGCCCAGAAGGTCAAGGACACCTACGCCGAGGGCACCAACCTGCAGGAGCTCCCGGGCTACGCCGAGTGCGTGACCCAGATGTCCGGCGGCACGATCGACGCCGTCACCACCGACGACATCATCCTGGCCGGCCTGGCCGCGCAGCCGGCCTACCAGGGCCAGTTCAAGGTCGTCGGCGCCCCGTTCTCCGAGGAGAACTACGGCGTGGGCCTGCCCAAGGGCTCGGACCGCTGCGAGGCGATCAACGAGGCCATCACCAAGATGATCGAGGACGGTGCGTGGGAGACTGCCCTCCAGGCCAACACCGAAGGCACCGGCTACGAGCCGAACGCGGACACCAACCCGCCGACCCCGGCCGCCTGCTCCTGATTCCGCCGGTCCGCGGCGCCCCGTCCACGACGGGCGCCGCGGACCACGGGCCCCGTCCCTGCCGCCCCGGGCAGCCGCCCGGGGCGGCAGGGGCGCCGGCCCCCGCTTCCCGTTCTGGCCCGTCGCCGACGGCCCCTTAGACAGAGGAAGACCGTGGAGAACTACCTTTCCATCTTCACCGACTACGACATCCCGGGCGCCTTCTGGGTCAACATCCAGCTGACCTTCTGGGCCGCCATCGGGGCCCTCGTCCTCGGAACCCTCCTCGCGCTCATGCGCATCTCCCCCGTGCCCAGCTTCGAGGCGATCGGCACGGCGTACGTGAACCTCATCCGGAACACGCCGCTGACCATCATCATCCTGTTCGGCGTCCTGGCCCTCAACGGCCAGCTCGGGCTGAACCTGGGCGGCGGATTCCAGGAGAACTTCTTCCGCCTGGCCGTCATGGGCCTGGCGATCTACCACGCGGCGTTCGTCTGCGAGGCCATCCGCTCCGGCGTGAACACGGTCCCGCTCGGACAGGCCGAGGCCGCCCGTGCGATCGGGCTCGCGTTCCTCCCGGCCGCGCGGCTCGTGATCCTGCCGCAGGCCTTCCGTGGGGCGATCGTCCCCCTCGGCAACGTCCTGATCGCCCTGATCAAGAACTCCACGGTCGCCGCGGCCGGCTCCGTGGCGACCGAGACGTCCTCCGTCATGCGCGGCATGATCGAGGCGCGCGGCGACATCGTCCTGCCGATCTTCCTCACCTTCGCCATCGGGTTCGTGATCCTGGTCATCCCGGTCGGCCTGTTGACCACCTGGCTCTCCAAGAAACTGGCGGTGTCCCGATGAGCGCATCAGTACTCTTCGACGCCCCGGGCCCCAAGTCCCGGCGCAACACGATGATCATCAACATCATCGGCATCGCCGGCAGCGCCGCGTTGCTGTGGTGGATCATCGCCGGGCTCGCCGGCAAGGGCCAGATGACGGCCGCCAAGTGGACCGGCTTCCTCGAGGGGTCCACCTGGACCAACTACCTGCTTCCCGGCCTGGCCAACACGCTCACGGCCGCGGGGCTCGCCATCGTCGGCTCCCTCGTCTTCGGCCTGGTCTTCGGCCTCGGGCGGCTCTCCGAGAACAAGGTCTTCAACTGGATCAGCTCGATCATCGTCGAGTTCTTCCGCGCCGTTCCCGTCCTGCTGATGATCGTGTTCTTCAACGTGTTCATCGCCCGTACGCTGCAGATCAGCCAGAACTCGGCGATGTGGGCCGTCGTCGCGGCGCTCGTGTTCTACAACGGCTCCGTCGTCGCCGAGCTCATCCGCTCCGGCGTCCACAACCTGCCCAAGGGACAGCGGGAGGCCGGCATCGCGATCGGCCTGACGCGGCAGCAGTCGCTGCGCCTCGTCGAGGTCCCGCAGGCCCTGATCGCCATGCTGCCGGCCCTCATCGGCCAGTTCGTGGTGATCCTGAAGGACTCGGCCCTCGGCTACATCATCAGCTTCAACGAGTTGCTGTTCTACGGCCGGACCTACTCCTCGCCGAACGCCAACGTGCTGCAGGCGCTGCTCGTGGTCGCCGCGATCTTCATCGTCATCAACTACTCGCTGTCCAAGCTCGCGGAGTTCGTCTCCCGCCGGCTCAGCGCGCGCGGTCCGCGCCGGACCAAGGCCGACGTCGCCAACGCCGAGCCCGCCGTCGGACTCCCGGCCGGGCTGCCCGCGCAGGCGGGCCAGGGACCGGAGGCCCCGCCCGAGAAGAAGTAGGCCCCGCTCCGGCGGAGCCACTACGCGGACAGGGCCCGGTTCCCACCCCGAAGGGTGGGAACCGGGCCCTGTCCGCGTCGCCGGCCGTCCCCGACGTCCCGGGCGGCCCGCGGCGCCCGAAAGCTACACCGAGGCCGTCGGCTCGAGCCAGCGGCGCAAGGCGTCGAAGCAGTCGCGCACCGCCTGCGCGGTGACGTGCTCGTCGTCGGAATGGGCCAGAAGGGCGTCCCCCGGACCGAAGTTCACGGCCGGGATCCCCAGCTCGGAGAACCGCGCCACGTCCGTCCAGCCGTACTTGGGCTTCGGCTCGGCGCCGACGGCCGCCACGAAGGAGGCGGCCGCGGGATGGTTGAGCCCGGGCCGGGCTCCGGGTGCGCCGTCGGTCCGGACGAGCTCGAAGCCCTCGAGGACCTCCCGCACGTGCGCCTCCGCCTCGTCCACCGTCTTGTCCGGGGCGAAGCGGTAGTTGACGTCGAGCTCGCACGCGTCCGGAATGACGTTGCCGGCGATGCCCCCCGAGATCCACACGGCGTTGAGGGACTCGCGGTAGGCGAGCCCGTCGACGTCGACGGTCGCGGGCTCGTAGGCCGCGAGGCGCGCGAGGGCCTCCCCCATCGCGTGCACGGCGTTGGAGCCCATCCAGGCACGGGCCGAGTGCGCGGCACGTCCGCGCGTGGACACCCGGAAGCGGGAGGTCCCGTTGCAGCCGCCCTCGACCGTTCCGTCGGTCGGCTCGAGAAGGATCGCGAAGTCCCCGGCGAGCAGCTCCGGGCTGTTGCGGAACAGGCGGCCGAGGCCCGACTTGGCGCCTTCGACCTCCTCGTGGTCGTAGAAGACGTACGTCACGTCCCGCACGGGCTCGCGGACGGCGGCCGCGAGCGCGAGCTGCACGGCCACGCCGCCCTTCATGTCCGTCGCGCCGCGCCCGTAGAGGACATCGCCGTCCCACGCCGACGGCACGGTGCCGCGGGACCCCGGAACGCTCGGCAGCGGGACGGTGTCCAGATGCCCGGCGAGCACGACCCGCTCGGGACGGCCCAGCAGGGTGCGGGCCACGACCGCGTCTCCGTCGCGGTGCACGCTCAGGTGGCCGAGCCCGCGCAGCGCGTCCTCGACGAGGTCGGCGACGGCGCGCTCGTTCCCGGAGACCGATTCGACGTCGAGCAGCGCCGCGGTGAGCAGCGCGACATCGCCCGCGAGGTCCAGCGGCGGGTGGTCCGCCCCGGTCGCCGGAGGTACGGGGGCCGCGGAGGGGTTCATGGAGTTCACGCCACCAGCCTAACGGGGTGGCGCCCGGCTACGATGGGTGCATGACTTCCGCAGCCGCCCAGCCCAGCCATGCCCAGAACGACTCCGGCGACGCCGTCCGCGTCGCCTCCGGCCACGGTCTCGCGACCTACGCCGCCGACGGCACCGTCCTCGACGTCTGGTTCCCGGCCCCCTCCGCAGGACCGCTGACGGAAGCGGCGCAGATCGCCGGCGAGCTCGAGGCCGTCCGCGCCGACGACGCCGACCGCGGCACCACGCAGGGCGTCGTCTCCCTCGAGATCGACCTCGATGTGGCCCCGGCCGACGCGGCCGACGCCTGGCTGCGCCTGCACCTGCTCTCCCACCGCCTCGCCGCGCCGAACTCCCTGAACCTCGACGGGGTCTTCGGCCTGCTGACCAACGTCGTCTGGACCAACTTCGGTCCGTGCGCCGTCGACGGCTTCGAGGCCACCCGGCTCAGGCTGCGCCGCCGCGGCGCGGTCAGCGTCTACGGGGTGGACAAGTTCCCGCGCATGGTCGACTACGTCCTGCCCTCCGGCGTGCGGATCGCCGACGCGGACCGCGTGCGGCTCGGGGCGCACCTGGCCCCCGGCACCACGGTCATGCACGAGGGCTTCGTGAACTTCAACGCGGGCACGCTCGGCACGTCGATGGTCGAAGGCCGGATCTCGGCCTCCGTCGTGGTCGGCGACGGATCCGACGTCGGCGGCGGCGCGTCCATCATGGGCACCCTCTCCGGCGGCGGCAAGGAGCGGATCACGATCGGCGAGCGTGTGCTCCTCGGCGCGAACTCGGGCGTCGGAATCTCCGTCGGAGACGACTGCGTCGTCGAGGCCGGGCTCTACGTCACGGCCGGGACGCGCGTGCAGCTGCAGGAGCGCACCGTCAAGGCCGCCGAGCTCTCCGGCGTGGCGAACCTGCTCTTCCGCCGCAACTCCACGACGGGTGCCGTCGAGGCCCTCCCCCGGCAGGGGCAGACGGTGGAGCTGAACTCCGCCCTGCATGCCAACTGACCCACACGCCACGGTCTTCGGGCTCGGCGCGGGACGCGACGGCCACCACCGGGCGCGGCACCGCCGCGTCCGGAGGCTGCGCGCCTTCACGGCGCTCCTCCTCGGCGCGGGGGTCGTCGCGGGCGGCGTGTACTTCGCCGAACGGTACTTCGACGCGAGCCAGACGCTCGTGCGCGAGCGGTGCACCGCCGTCGTCGGCTCCTCCGAACACGAGCTCGCCCCGGACCAGGCCGCGAACGCGGCCCTCATCACGGCGGTGTCGATCGACCGGGGGCTGCCCGCGCGCGCCGCGACGATCGGCATCGCGACGGCCGTGCAGGAATCGAAGCTGCGCAACATCGACTACGGCGACACGGCCGGCCCCGATTCGCGCGGCCTGTTCCAGCAGCGGCCCTCCCAGGGCTGGGGGACGCAGGCCCAGGTCATGGACCCCGTCTACGCGGCGAACCGCTTCTACCAGGAGCTCGAGACGTTCGACTTCGCCTCCATGGAGGTCACCGACGCCGCGCAGAAGGTCCAGCGCAGCGCCTACCCGCTCGCCTACGCCGACCACGAGCCGGAGGGCCGCGCGTACGCCTCGGCCCTGACGGGGCACTCCCCCGCCGCCCTGAACTGCGTCCTGCGGCGGACGACGGCGGCCGGGGACGCCTCCGCCGTGCGCGAGGAGCTGCTCGCGCACTTCGGCGACGGGCTCCAGGTGGAGGCGTCGGGCCGCACCATCGAGGTCACCGCGGGCCAGCCCCTCGGCTGGGCCGTGGCGCAATGGGCTGTCGCCCACGCCTCGGCGCAGCAGGGCGTCTCGGTCGCCCACTCGGGTCTGGTGTGGAACCGCGCGGAGGACCGCTGGGTGCCCGCCCCGACGACGGACGGCAAGGTGCTCATCACGGTCGCCGAGGGCGCCGACGAGGGCTGAGCACGACGCCGGGGCCCGGCCGACGCGCCGCGGCGCACCCGGTGTGCCGCTCGTCTCGCGGCAACGCGCGGCCGCGCTACGGCAGGAGCTCGACGATGGGCTCGAGGTAGCTGCGGAAGAGGGTCTCGTCGAGCGGGAGCTCCTGGCTCATGAGCACGGTCCCGGGCTCCACGAACCACGCGCGCCGCTCGGCGAGCGGGAGCTCCACGAGGCGCAGCTCCACGACCTGTTCCGCCCCGTCCAGCTCGAGTGAGCGTTCCTCCACGAGCTGCTCGATGACGCGGCGGCGGCCCGAGACCGTGTGCTCGCGGCTGAGGCCCCGGTATTCGTCCATCCTGGCCCGGGCCCACGTCAGGGCGGTTCCGTAGTGGGCGCGCAGGAGCCGCTGCAGCGTCGGGGAATCGGCGAAGGCCGGGAAATGGGGCGGGGCGACGAGCTGCTCCGTCCCGGCGTCGTCCTGCAGGATCCGCAGCCACCAGCCCTGCCACTCCTGCTTGAGCTCCCCGGCCGCGTGCGGCGCGAGCTCCGCCGCGGCGCTGGGCTTGACGACGGGTGCCAGCCGGGAGAGGACCGGGAGCCCCGGGTGGTCGATGCCGGCCAGGTCGCGCAGGTACAGGGCGACGAGCATCTGCCCGTGCGTGCCGGCGGACACCCGCCAGCCGTTCCCCGAGCGTTCGTACATCGGCTACCTTCCTTCGCCCGTCGGCCCCCGGTTCCAAGGTTAGCCCCGCCCGGCCGGAATCGGGTACGGAAACGGCCGGCACCGTCCGGTGCCGGCCGTCGCCGCGCGGACCCCGTGGGATCCCGCTGGTCCTAGCGGACCGGGTAGTTGCGCTCGCCCTCGCCCACGTAGAGCTGGCGAGGGCGGCCGATCTTCAGGGCCGGGTCCTGGATCATCTCGCGCCACTGGGCGATCCATCCGGGCAGTCGGCCGATCGCGAAGAGCACCGTGAACATCTTCTCCGGGAAGCCCATGGCCTTGTAGATCAGGCCGGTGTAGAAATCGACGTTCGGGTACAGCTTGCGCTGGATGAAGTAGTCGTCCGCGAGGGCCTTCTCCTCGAGGCGCATCGCGATGTCCAGGAGCTCGTCGTTGCCGCCGAGCTTGGAGAGGATGTCGTGGGCCGTCTTCTTGATGATCTTCGCGCGCGGGTCGTAGTTCTTGTAGACGCGGTGCCCGAAGCCCATGAGCCGGACGCCGTCCTCCTTGTTCTTGACCTTCTCCATGTAGTCCTCGGGCTTGATGCCCTCGGCCTGGATGTTGCGCAGCATCTTCAGCACGGCCTCGTTGGCGCCGCCGTGGGCGGGGCCGAAGAGCGCGTTCACGCCGGCGGAGACCGAGGCGAACATGTTGGCGTTGGAGGAGCCCACGAGGCGCACGGTGGAGGTGGAGCAGTTCTGCTCGTGGTCGGCGTGCAGCACCAGCAGCAGATCCAGGGCCTTGACCAGCTCCGGGTCCAGCTCGTAGGGCTCGGCGGCAAGGCCGAAGCTCAGGCGCATGAAGTTCTCCACGAGGTTCATGGAGTTGTCCGGGTAGAGCAGGGCCTGGCCGATCGACTTCTTGTGGGCGTAGGCCGCGATGACCGGGACCTTGGCCAGGAGGCGGATCGTGGAGAGCTCGACCTGCTCGGGATCGAACGGGTCCAGCGAGTCCTGATACCAGGTCGACAACGCGGACACGGCCGAGGACAGCACCGGCATCGGGTGGGCGTCGCGCGGGAAGCCGCCGAAGAAGCCCTTGAGCTCCTCGTGGAGCAGGGTGTGGCGGCGGATCTTCTGGTCGAAGGCCTCGAGCTCGCTCGGCGAGGGCAGCTCGCCGTAGATGAGCAGGTAGGACGTCTCGAGGAAGCTCGAGTGCTCGGCCAGCTGCTCGATCGGGTAGCCGCGGTAGCGCAGGATGCCCGCATCGCCGTCGATGTAGGTGATCGCGGACTTCGTGGCCGCGGTGTTCATGAAGCCGGGGTCGTAGGTGACGTTTCCCGTGGACTTGAGCAGCGTGGCGACGTCGAAGCCGTTGTTGCCCTCGACCGCCGGGACCACCGGGAGGTCGATCTCGCTTCCGTCAAACGCTAGCCGGGCAGGGTTCTGGTCCGTCATGGCATCTCCTCACCGGAGTACAGATAGTTCCTACAATGCAGTAATCAGGTGCCACGGTACCGTCGAAGTGCCGTGGTTCACTAATCCGTGGCGCCCTGTTGAGCGCCTCCGGACGGCCTCACAGGCCCCCGGCGGCGGCCGTGAGCCGCTCGACGGCGGCGTCGATCCTCTCGTCCGTCGCGGTCAGGGCGACGCGCACGTGCCCTTCGCCCGCGGCCCCGTAGAAGCTGCCGGGGCCGACGACGATCCCGAGGTCCGCGAAGCGGCCGACGGTGGCCCAGGTGTCCTCTCCGGCGCTCGCCCACAGGTAGAGCCCGGCCTCCGAGTGCCGGATGTCCAGGCCGAAGCCGCGCAGGGCGGGCAGCAGCCGCGCGCGGCGGGCGCGGTAGAGGTCCTTCTGGGCCTGCACGTGGGCGTCGTCGCCGAGCGCGGCCCGCATGGCCTCCTGCACGGGGCGCGGCACGATCATGCCGGCGTGCTTGCGGTTGTTCACGAGCGCGGGCATCAGATCGGGAGCGCCGGCGACGAACGCGGCGCGGTATCCCGCGAGGTTGGACTGCTTGGACAGCGAGTACACCGAGAGCAGCGAGGTCAGGTCGCCGCCGGAGACCTCGGGCTCGAGCAGCCCCGGGACGCCGTCCTCCCATGCGTCCCAACCGAGCTCGGCGTAGCACTCGTCGGAGGCGACGACGGCGCCGAGGGCCCGTGCCTGCTCCACGGTCGCGCGCAGCTCGGCGGCCGTGCGGACGATCCCGGTGGGGTTGCCCGGAGAATTGGTCCAGACGAGCCGCACGCGCCGGCGGACGTCCTCGGGCAGCTCCTCGAGCCGGTCGGCGGCGACGGCCTCGGCCCCGGCGAGCCGGGCGCCGATGTCGTAGGTCGGGTAGGCGGTCTCGGGTCGGACGACGACGTCGCCCGGACCCAGCCCGAGCAGGAGCGGCAGCCACGCCACGAGCTCCTTGGAACCGACCGTCGGCATGACGTGCGCGGGATCGAGCCCCGGGGTGCGGCGGCGGCGGCCGTACCAGGCGGCGATCGCATCGCGGAGGGCCGGCGTGCCGTGGGTCGTCGGGTAGCCGGGGGCGTCGGCGGCGGCGCGCAGCGCCTCGCGGATGGGCTCCGGCGTCGGATCGACGGGCGTGCCGATCGAGAGGTCCACGGTCCCGCCGGGGTGCGCCGCGGCGCGGTCACGGTACGGGAGCAGGGTGTCCCACGGGTAGTCCGGGAGCGTGAGCATCGGCTAGGCGTTCTGCGGGGGCAGCGCGGCGACGAACGGGTGGTCGGTACCCGTGTTGCCGAGCTTCGCGGCGCCGCCGGGCGAGCCGAGCTCGTCGAAGAACTCGACGTTGGCCTTGTAGTAGTCCGCCCACTCGTCGGGGACGTCGTCCTCGTAGTAGATGGCCTCGACGGGGCACACGGGCTCGCAGGCGCCGCAGTCCACGCATTCGTCCGGGTGGATGTACAGCGAGCGCTCGCCCTCGTAGATGCAGTCGACGGGGCATTCGTCGACGCAGGCCTTGTCTTTCACGTCTACGCACGGCTGGGCGATGATGTACGTCACGGGACCCGGGGCCTTCCTTCGCTGGAACCTGTTGCCGCGCCGGACGGATCCGTCTGGCGCCTGCATCCAGCTTAGTCCCCGCGTGGCCGGCGCGCTGATGAGGCGTGCCTTGCCGCACATTACGATGCTTTCCATGTCATATGACTTCTTTGAGTCGCTGCGGCCCGGCGAGCGGATCGTCGTCCGGTACCGTGTCGCCCCCGCCGGCGGCCCAGGCCCGGGACTGACCGACGTGCTGGGCGGCTTCGCGGGGCTGTACGACGACGGGGCGACCGTCGCGGTCGACTCGCGCCACGGCGAGGTGCGGATCGAGCGGCGGCTCGTGACGCATGCCAAGCGGGTGCCGCCCGCCCCCGTGCGCCGCGCCCGCCGCGCCTGAGGTACACGCCCGCCGGGTGCCGCGCCCCGTGAGCCCGCGCCCGCCGCACCCGGACCGCGGCCGGCGCGGCCCCGGCGTCGTCCTGTCCCGGACCTGAACGGGCGATCCGCGGCCCACGCCCTACGCGGCGTCGTCCTCCGGCGCGTCCGGGAGGGTGCGCATGCGGGCGATCGGCGACAAGAGCAGGGGAACGGCCGCGAGCGCGCTGCCGGCGACGCCGACCCACATCGCCGCGACGGGCCCCCACGCCTCGCCGAGGACGCCGGCCAGGAGCGCGGCGACGGGAAGGACGCCCCAGACGAGGAAGCGGATCGAGGCGTTCATGCGGCCCAGGAGGCGCGGCGGGCAGATCTTCTGCCGCATGCTGACCTGGATGATGTTGTAGACGAGCACGCCCATGGTCAGGACGAACATCGAGGCCGCGAGCAACGGGAAGGCCCACGCCCCGGGCACGAGCACGGACAGGGGGAAGCCGGCCATCCCCACCGAGGTGACGAGCGTGGCCACCGGCAGCGAGGTCCCCTCCCCCAGCCGGGCCGCGACCCACGGGGTGATGGCCGCCGCCAGGAGGCCGCCCGCCGCACCGATCGAGTAGACGAGCCCGAGCTGCACCGGGTCCAGGCCGAGCGTGCGCAGGACCAGGATCGGGGCGAGCGTGAAGAGGATCGTGCTGAAGAAGTTGGTGATGGCGGTCGCCGCCGCGATGCGCCCGATGAGCGGGTGGCGGAGCACGTAGCCGAGTCCCTCCGCGATCTCCGCCCGCAGGTCCGGCGGACGCGCATCGGCCGGCTCCTCCCGGTCCCGCACGCGCCACAGGCACAGCGCCGAGAGGACGTAGCCGACCGCCTGGCCGATGAACAACACGGGCGCGGCGACGATCCCGAGCAGGGTGCCCGCCGCGGCGGGCCCCGCGAGCCGCGAGACCTGACCCGTGGTCTCGAGGCGGGCGTTGGCCTCCGAGATCCGCCCCCGGTGCACGATCCACGGGATGTAGGACTGGTAGGACACGTCGAAGAACACGGTCGCCACGCCCAGCAGCAGCGCCACCACCCACAAGTGCCAGACCTCGAGAACGCCGAGGTACCAGGCCAGCGGGATGACGGCCAGGAGCAGTGCCCGGGCCAGGTCGGCCCGGATCATCACGGGTCGCTTGCACCACCGGTCGACCCACGCGCCGACGGGGAGCCCTACGGCCAGGAAGGCCGCGGTGTTGGCCGCGTTCAGGACGCCGACCTCCCACTCGCTCGCGTGCAGCAGCGCCACGGCGAGTACGGGCATGGCGAGCAGACCGAGCTGCGCGCCGAACTGACTGAGCGCCTGCCCCGCCCAGAAGACCATGAAATTAGCGTCCCGGTGCAGGGGACGTCCGGTGTCGGCCACCTCGTCGTAGCCACTGGAGTCCCCGCCCATCTCGGAGCCTCCGTTTCCATCCGGGGCCGGTTGAGACTGAAGCCCTGAGGAGGTCATAAAAACCTAGCTATGCGATTTGATGATGTCAATCAGTGATGTTTTTTACCGTATGCTGAACATATGGCAACAGACGAGGAGCTGCAAGCACGCGCACGGGCCCTGAGCTCGCCGATCCGGCTGCGCATCCTCCGGCTGTGCCTGCACAAGGCCCGCACCAACAAGGAGATCGCCGACCTCCTGGACATCAATCCGGCCACGTCGCTGCACCACGTACGCACCCTGTTGTCGACGGGCTACCTCGAGGCCGAGCCGGCCCGCCGCGGCAACCGCGGCGCCAAGGAGGTCCCCTACCGGAGCACGCGCATGTCGTGGGGCACCAAGCTTCCGGACGCGGCACCCGTGCTCGTCGAGACGTTCCTGCAGGAGATCGATGGGCTCGCGCCGAACGAGATCCAGGTCCTGCGCGTGGGGCTCAAGCTCACCGAGGACGACCAGCGGGAGCTGCTGGAGCGGATCAAGGGCGTGCTCTCCGACTACGCCCTGCGCCCCTCGGACGAGAACGGCGTGGCGACGTCCCTCTTCGTGGCCCACCACCTGGACCAGACGGCCAACTGAGCTGGACCGCGCCTGCCGGGCGCGCAACGGGGCGGGCCCCGGCGCAGCATGGGCGGCCACGACGCCTCGGCGCGCCGGCCGGGCTCCTAGCGTCGGCGCAGCACGCGTGCGGCGATGAAGAGCGCGACGACGGTCGCCGCCACGATCCCGTACATCCACAGGGCCCCGGCCAGCGCGGGCCCGGGCAGCTGCTCGGCGTTGGCCCACGAGACGATGAGCCGGTTGCGGGTGTCCAGCGCCGTCCAGGCCGTCAGGACGTAGGCCGTGACGCCGCCGAGCGCGGCGGCCCAGAGCCGCTCGGAGTAGGCGGCGGCCAGGACCAGCATGCTTCCCGTGAAGACGAGCGCCAGGACGGCGCCCCAGGGCACGGGGACGTCCCCCGCGTAGGAGAGCTGCGCGTGCAGCATGGTTCCCACGACGGAGGACAGGCCTCCGGCGACCAGCGCGGCGATGACCGCGGTGGCCGCCGGAAGCAGGGACCTGCTAGGCGCGGGCACGGGCCCGGGCGGCCTTGGCCCGCTCGCTCGCGTTGAGGATGACCTTGCGGATGCGGATGGACTCCGGGGTCACCTCGACGCACTCGTCCTCGCGGGCGAACTCGAGGGACTCCTCGAGCGTGAGGGTGCGCGGCGGGGTCAGGTTCTCGAACGAGTCGGAGGAGGCCGCACGCATGTTGGTGAGCTTCTTCTCCTTGGTGATGTTCACGTCCATGTCGTCGGCGCGCGAGTTCTCGCCCACGATCATGCCCTCGTAGACCTCCGAGGTCGGCTGGACGAAGAAGCTGCCGCGTTCCTGGAGGTTGATCATCGCAAACGGCGTCACGACGCCGGCGCGGTCCGCGACCATGGAGCCGTTGGTGCGGTACTCGATCTCGCCGGCCCAGGGCTCGTAGCCCTCGGCGATCGACGCCGCGATGCCGGCGCCGCGCGTGTCCGTGAGGAACTGGGTGCGGAAGCCGATCAGGCCGCGGGCGGGGACGCTGAACTCCATCCGGACCCAGCCGGTGCCGTGGTTGGACATGTTGGTCATGCGGCCCTTGCGGGCGGCGAGCAGCTGCGTGACGTTGCCGAGGTACTCCTCCGGCACGTCGATCGTCATGTGTTCCATGGGCTCGTGGACCTTGCCGTCGACGATCCGGGTGACGACCTGCGGCTTGCCGACGGTGAGCTCGAAGCCCTCGCGGCGCATCTGCTCGACGAGGATCGCCAGGGCGAGCTCGCCGCGGCCCTGGACCTCCCAGGCGTCCGGGCGCTCGGTCGGGAGGACCTTGAGCGAGACGTTGCCGATGAGCTCCTTGTCGAGGCGGTCCTTGACCTGGCGGGCCGTGACCTTGGCGCCCTTGACCTTGCCGGCCAGCGGCGAGGTGTTGATGCCGATCGTCATGGAGATCGCGGGATCGTCGACGGTGATCAGCGGCAGCGGCTTGGGGTTCTCGAGGTCGGTGAGGGTCTCGCCGATCATGATGTCCTCGATGCCGGCGACGGCGACGATCTCACCGGGCCCGGCCTCCTCGGCCGGGACGCGGGCGAGGCCCTTGGTGGCGAGCAGCTCGGTGATCTTGACGGTCTTGAGCTGGCCGTCCTGGCGGGCCCAGGCGACCTGCTGGCCCTTGCGCAGGGTGCCGTTGAAGATGCGCAGCAGCGCAAGGCGGCCCAGGAACGGGGAGGCGTCCAGGTTGGTCACGTGCGCCTGCAGGACCTCGTCCGGATTGTAGGACGGGGCGGGGACGTGCTCCATGATGGTCGCGAACAGCGGCTCGAGGTCCTCGGAGTCCGGGAGCGTGCCGTCGGCGGGCTGCGTCAGCGAGGCGCGGCCGGCCTTGCCGGAGGCGTACACGACGGGGACGTTCAGCACGGAGTCCAGGTCGAGGTCCGGGACCTCGTCGGCGAGGTCGGAGGCCAGGCCCAGCAGCAGGTCCATGGAGTCGGAGACGACGCCGTCGATGCGGGCGTCGGGGCGGTCGGTCTTGTTGACGACGAGGACCACGGGCAGCTTGGCGGTCAGCGCCTTGCGGAGCACGAACCGGGTCTGCGGCAGCGGGCCCTCGGAGGCGTCGACGAGGAGCACGACGCCGTCCACCATGGACAGCCCGCGCTCGACCTCACCGCCGAAGTCGGCGTGGCCGGGGGTGTCGATGACGTTGATGAGGACGTTCTTGCCCTGGGCGGAGGGGCCGGAGTAGAACACGGTGGTGTTCTTCGCCAGGATCGTGATGCCCTTCTCGCGCTCGAGCTCACCCGAGTCCATGACGCGCTCTTCGGTCTCCCCGTGGGAGGAGAAGGCGCCGGTCTGGCCCAGCATGGCGTCCACGAGCGTGGTCTTGCCATGGTCGACGTGCGCGACGATGGCGACGTTCCGGAGGTCTTCGCGACGTGCGGTGTTGGCCGCCGAGGTGAAATCTGACATGCGTTCTTGCGCTCGCTTCTGAATGGGGGAAAGGGTCAGTGTGTCGGGGCCACGGCTGACCCAATCCACCATTCTAAACCGTTGCCAAAAATTGACCCAAACAGGCCCGTGTGCCCCTACCGCGGCGGGGTCGTCGGGCCGCAGACTGTTCTCACTGCCGCGTCGCGGCCGTAGAGGGGGAAAGGGTGCCCACATGGGGAGTGCACACCGTCGGCCGCGCGTGGTCTGGGCGGCCGTGGCCGCGGGCGCGCTGCTGGCCGTCGCGGCAGGCGCCGGGGTCCTGGCGCAGGGTGCCGAGCAGGGACCGGCCGTGGCGCGGGGAGCCGTGCAACCGGCCGCCCTCGGCTGGTCGGACGCCGGGAGCACGGGCACGGTCTTCAACGCCGCGAGCGGACGCCAGGAGCTCGAATACCCGGAGCCGCGCCGGCTCGCCGTCCTGATCGGCGATTCGCAGTCGGACGGAGCGGCGGGCGTGCCCGGCGAGGCCACGTGGCCCCGGCTCGCGCTCACGGCGGCCGGGTACGACGTCGTCTTCCGCGGCCGCGGCGGCACGGGCTTCACGGCGGCGCGTCCCCCGTACCTCGACTACGCCGACGCCCTGCGCGCCCAGCAGTGGCTCCTCCCCCACGGCGACGTGGGGCTCGTGGTCCTGCAGGGCGGCGGCAACGACGCCCGCGCCGGGGCATCGGACGCCGAGGTCCACGCGGGCGTGACCGGGCTCGTCGAGGAGGTGCGGCGCAGCTACCCCACCAGCACGATCCTGGTGGTCGGCACGCTCGCACGCTCGCTCGAGGACGGCGGAGGCCGGCGCCACGCGGTCGACGCCGCCGTGGGCACCGCCGCGCGCGACGCCGGACTGGCCTTCATCTCCGCCGGCGACTGGATCACCACCGAGGACCTCGGCGGGCACCTGCTCGACCGGGCGCACCTCGACGAGGCCGGGCACCGGATCGCCGCGGAGCGCTTCCTGGAGGAGCTGCGCCTGCGGGGCCTGATGCGCAGCGAGCGGCTCCTGGCCGGCGGCGCGGAGGCCCCGGCCAGCTAGGACGCCTCGGCGTCCGCCAGGAGCTTGGCCCGCAGCTCGCGGCGCTCCCGCTGCTCGTCCGGGTCCGGGACCGGGACGGCGGCCATGAGGCGCTGAGTGTAGAGGTCCTTCGGGCGGCGCAGGACCTCGTCGCGCGGCCCCTGCTCCACGATCGCGCCGTGGCGCATCACGACGATGTGGTCCGCGAGCACGTCGATCACGGCGAGGTCGTGCGTGACGAACAGGCTCGCAAAGCCCATCTCGCGCTGCAGCTGCTGGAAGAGCTCGAGCACCTTGGCCTGCACGGACACGTCGAGCGCCGAGGTCGGCTCGTCGGCGACCATGAGCTTGGGCTCCAACGACAGGGCGCGGGCGATGCCGACGCGCTGCTTCTGGCCGCCGGAGAGCTCGTGCGGGTAGCGGTTGCGGTAGTTGCGCGGCAGCTCCACCTGGTCGAGCAGGACCTCGATGCGCTTCTGCAGGGCCGCGCCCTTGGCCACGCCCGCGAGGTACATGGGCTCGCCGATCGACTCGCCGATCGGCAGGCGGGGGTTGAGCGAGCTCGACGGGTCCTGGAAGACCATGCCGATCTGGCGGCGGACCTCGTACAGCTCCTTGGAGGTCGGCTTGAGGTTGGAGATGTCGCGGCCGTTGACGATCAGCTGGCCCTCCGCGACGGGCAGGAGCCCGACGGCGGCACGGCCGATCGTCGTCTTGCCCGAACCGGACTCGCCCACGAGCCCGACGACCTGGCCCTGGTGGACCGTCAGGTCGGCCCCCTCGACGGCGCGGAACGCCGGAACGCGGCCCTGCTTCGGGTACTCGATGGCGACGTTCTTCAGCTCCAGCACGACGGGACGGGCGTCCGCCTCCGCGGCCTGCTGCTCGGCGATCTCGAGGCCGGCGAGGACCTCTCGCTCGCGGATCTCCAGCTTCTCGTGGTCCACGACGTCGAGCTCGATGTGCGTCGCCGCCGCGACGGAGGCGCTGATGTCCACCGCCTCGTCCTGGTCGCTGCCCGCGCCGAGCTTCGGCACGGCGGCCAGGAGCTGCTGCGTGTAGGGGTGCTGCGGCGCGTTGAAGATGTCCCGCGACGAGCCCGTCTCGACGATGCGCCCATGGCGCATGACGGCGATGCGGTCGGACAGGTCGGCGACCACGCCCATGTCGTGCGTGATGAGCACGATCGCCGAGTTGAGCTTGGTGCGCAGGTTGCGCATCAGGTCCAGGATCTCCGCCTGGACGGTGACGTCGAGGGCCGTGGTCGGCTCGTCCGCGATGAGCAGCTTGGGGTCGCAGGACAGTGACTGGGCGATCATCGCGCGCTGGCGCTGGCCGCCGGAGAGCTGGTGCGGGTAGGAGCGGAACGCCTTGGCGGGGTCCGGGAGCTCGACGAGCTCGAGCATTTCCAGGGCGCGCTTCTCCGCCTGCGAGGGCGAGATCGGGTTGTGCAGCCGCAGGGTCTCCATGATCTGGAAGCCCACGGTGTACACGGGGTTCAGCGCCGTCATCGGCTCCTGGAAGATCACTGCGACGTCGTTGCCCCGCACCGAGCGCAGGTTGGCCGTGTTCATGCCCAGCAGCGACTTGCCGTTGAGCTTGACCTCGCCGCGGACGCGGCTGTTGCTCGGCAGCAGTCCCAGCAGGGCCATGGAGCTCGCCGACTTGCCCGAACCGGACTCGCCCACGATCGCCAGGACCTCGCCCGCGTTGACGTGGTAGTTCAGGTCGATCGCGGCCGGCACCCACTCCTTGTCGACGCCGAAGTCGACGCAGAGGTCCTTGACCTCCAGCACCGGCTGGCGTGACGACGCGGTGCCGTGGCCGGCTCCCGTGGTGCCCAGGGTGTTCTCGCTCATGTGTTACTCATTTCCTTCCGGCCGTGGTCCGGTTCGTCCCCGCCGCCCGGCGCTTGTGGCGCCGATTACTACCGCGTCGGGAATGCTGAAACTATAGGTGTTATGAATGCCCCGCTGGATGCCCCAGACGCCGAGTTCCGCCCCCACCTGTCCAGGATCCTGTCCGTGGTCCTGATGGCCGGTTGCGCCGTCGGCGCCGTGGCGGTCCTCATCGGCGGCGGGCTGCGGTCCTGGCCGGCCGCGCTGCCGCTCGTCGTGGTGGCCTACGTGGTGTGGCTGCTGTTCTGGTTCCCCAAGGTCGTGGTGGGCGGACCGGGCGTGACGCTCGTCAATCCCCTGCAATCGCTCACCGTCCCGTGGGACGCGATCATCGCGGTGGACACGAAGTACGCCCTGACGCTCGTCACGCCACGCGCCCGCTACACCGCCTGGGCGGCACCGGCCCCCGGTGCGACGTCCAGCTTCCGCCAAATGCGCCGCTCGGCGAAGGCCGAGGAGCGGGACGGCTCCGGCGCGCGTTACTCCAGCGTGCGCCCCGGCGACCTGCCGACCAGCGACTCGGGCGTGGCGGCCGCAGCGGTCCGCCGCCGCCTCGACCGGCTCGCAGAGGCCGGCCTGCTCGACGTCGACAAGACGGACCAGGCACGGCCCGTACGGCGGGTTCATGTGCTGCATCTGGCGGTCCTCCTGGTCCTTCTCGTCGCGAGCTTCCTGCTGCCTTCGGTCCTCTAGCGGCCTCGGGGGCGGTCCGGGGGCGCGGCCCCCGCGCCCCCGGCGCCGCCTACGGCTGCCCCGTACCCGGCTGGGCGGTCCCGCCGGAGCCCTGCACCGGCGTCGTACCCGAGGGCTTGTCGTTGGCCGCCGTCGCGGAGCCGTGGACGCCGCGGTCCTTGGCCTTCTTGGCGTTGAACTTCTTCTGCCGCGGGTCGAACGCGTCGCGCAGGCCGTCGCCGATGAAGTTGATGCTGAGGCAGATGGCCACGATGAACAGGCCCGGGAACCAGAACAGCCACGGACGCGTCGTGAACGCCTCCTGGTTGTTGGAGATCAGCGAGCCCAGCGAGACGTCCGGCGCCTTCACTCCGAGGCCCAGGTAGGACAGGCCCGTCTCGAGCAGGATGGCCGAGGCCATCAGCAGCGTCACGTTGACGATGATCACGCCGACCGCGTTGGGCAGGATGTGCTTGAAGATGATCCGCGTGTTGGAGGCGCCCGCGATCCGGGCTGCGTCCACGAACTCGCGCTCGCGCAGGGTCAGGAACTCGCCGCGGACCAGACGGGACAGGCCCGTCCAGATGATGAGGCCGACGAACACGCCGAGCGCGATCGTCGCCGCGTTGCCCTGGACCTGCTGGCCGGCGATGCGGCCCAGGACGGCGGCCAGGAGCAGCAGCGGGATGATGATGATGACGTCGACGAGGCGCATCAGCACGGCCTCGATCCAGCCGCGGAAGTAGCCGGAGACCGCGCCCACGACGACGCCGATGAAGCCGCCGACGGCGCCGATCACGAACATGATCATGATCGACTGCTGCGTGCCGCGCATCGTCATGGCGAAGTAGTCGCGGCCGATCCGGTCCTGGCCGAAGGGGTGGTCGCCCCAGTTGAACAGGTGCACGAACGTCGGTGCGCCGCCGTTGACCTGGCCCGTGAAGCCGGTGTGGTTGTACTTCCACCAGCCGGGGATGCCGGCGAAGCCGATCGAGGTGAACGCGAGGAGCACGATGCCGACGAACACCACCATGGACACGATCGCGGGGGTGTTCCCGAAGAAGCGCTTGCGGATGATGGCGCCCTGGGACAGGCCCTTGGTCTCTTCCTTCAGGACCACGGCCGAGGGCTCTTCCGGCGCCTGGCCGGAGGGGGTCACGGGATTCGCGGTTGTCATGCTTTCACCCTTACGCGTGGATCGAGGACGGAGTAGACGAGGTCGGCGATCAGGTTGAAGACCAGGGCCACGATGCCGACGATCAGGAAGACGCCCATCACGGGGTTCGGATCGGGAATCGGCGCGAGCGAGGCGACGAAGAGGTTGCCCATGCCCGTGAAGGCGAACACCCGCTCGGTGATCACCGCGCCGCCGATGAGTCCGCCGATGTCGAAGGCCACGAGCGTGGCGAGCGGGATGAGCGCGTTGCGGAACGCGTGGCGCATGACGACCGTCCGCTCGGGCAGGCCCTTGGCCCGGGCCGTGCGGATGTAGTCCATCTGCATGATCTCCAGCATCGACGCCCGCGAGTAGCGGGAGTAGGACGCCAGCGAGAGCAGGACCAGGGCGATCGTCGGCAGCAGCAGGTGCGTGAACGTGTCCAGGCTCTGGATCCACCAGTTGCCCTCGAGGTTCGGCGTCGAGGCGCCGATCGTGGCGATCGGCCGGCCGCGGATGCGCCCGTTGTTGAAGTAGTTCGGCCACTCGACCATAAAGCGGTCGAGCACCACGATGCCGGCGATCAGGAAGCCGGCGAGGGCGGCGGCGCGCATCGACTGCCCTCGGTCGAACCCGCCCATGAGCCAGCCGACGGCGCAGCCGACGAGGATGGCCCCGACGGCCAGCAGGACGATCCCGAGGGTCGTGATGCCGCCGAACATCGGGTTGAGCACGTAGTAGCCGACGAGCCCGATCGGCACCATGATGAGCGCCGAGTAGAGGGCCTTGCGGTTCTGCACGCCAGCGGTCAGCTGCGTCACGAGGTACGCGGCGCCGGCGCCGGTCAGGGCGATCAGGATCGGTCCGAGGCCCGGGTTGGTGAACCAGCCGGTCACGGACAGCAGGACCATGAGGCCAGCGGTGACGGCCGCGCCGATGGCGAAGCCGATGATGCGCTTGAGCCAAGTGCCGCTCATGAACAGGACCACCATGACGCCGACGAACGCGGAGCCGATGACGATCGAGGTCGGCGAGAACTGCGGGTCCCGCAGGAAGTTGTTGAAGCCGATCGCGCCGAACTCCTTCAGGAGCACCGCGATCCAGAAGATCGGGAGCGAGAAGAAGAGGAAGGCCATGAAGGTGACCGAGTAGTCCAGGGTGCTGTACTGCTTCAGCGCCGTGATGATGCCAAGCGAGATGCCGATGATGATCGCGAGCACGGTGGCCGCGGTGATCAGCAGGATCGTCTGCCCGGCCGCGCGGGCCAGCGCCTGGGTCACGGGCTCGCCGTTGAGCATGAGCCCCAGGTCGCAGCGGCCGACGAACGGCACGATGCACTGCGCGGCGCCGCCGAGCCACTTGAAGAAGCGGATCGGTGCTGGGGTCGTCAGATCGAGGTTCTCGATCCGCTGCTGCATCAGGGCATCCTTGTTGGGGAGGTTGCTCTCCCTCAGGTCGGCCAGCGGGTCGCCCGAGAGGGCCGTGAGCTGGTAGACGAGGAAGGATGCCCCAAACAAGATGAGTACGGCGGTCACAAGCCGCCGGACGATGTAGGTCACCATGTGAATAGCCTCAGGTTAGGAGTTCCGGGGATCGCCCGGGCTTGCTTTGGCAGAAGTGTAGTTCACCTCACCACACGCCGGAAGCTGAGATATCCCAATCACTTCCGCCCGCGAAGTCAAGGAACAGATGACGCCTTGACCGGGTTCCCCAATGGGTTAAGTCGTTTCGAGCAGCTGTAACGGGGGCACTAGGAAGCGCCGGGACCCAGGTTCCGGTCCCGGCGCTTCCTTCGTGGGTTACCCCAGGTGCTCAGGAGGGGTTAGTTGTCGACCGACCACTCCCAGAAGTTCCACCACACGCCCGTCTGGTTGGGCATGTACTTCACTCCGTCAACGTGCGAGGCGTAGGCGTCCAGGCCGACCGGCTGGAAGAGGGGCAGGCCGTAGCCGGAGTCCCAGATCAGCTTGTCGATCTGGATCTGCAGCCGGTCCTGCTCGTCCGCATCCGGGGTGACGAGGAGCTCGCCCATCAGTTCATCGGCCTCCGGGCTGGAGAATCCGTTGAAGTTGGAGGAGCTTCCGCTGCCGAAGATCTGCGGCACGCCGGTCACGCCGACGCCGGAGGAGATCCAGCCGAAGATCGAGGCGTCGTAGTTGCCCGAGCCGAGCGATGCGCCCCACTCGGAGCCACCGAGGCCGCCGTCGACGATCTTGAAGCCGGCCTGGGTGGCGGACTCCGCGATCAGCGTGTAGGCGTCGACGCGGTTGGGGTTGTCCTTGTTGTACATGATGCGGACTTCCGGCGTGGCTCCGTCGAGGAGCTCCTTGGCCGCATCGATGTCGACGTCCTGGTACTCGGAGGAGCCGTTGTTGGCCACGGACTCGGCGTAGGCCGCGTTCGCCGGGACGAACAGCTGCGAATCCAGCGGGGTCGCCTCGGGATCCATCTTGGACAGGATCGTCTCCACGATCTGCTTGCGCGGGACGGACTTCATAAACGCCTTGCGCACGTTCTCCTCGGCGAAGACGCCGGTGAAGTTCAGGTCAAGGTGGTCGTAGGAGAGCTGCTCGCCCTTCTCGACGACGACCTGGTCACCGAGGGCCTCGAGCTGCTCCAGCGTGTCGGCGGAAGCCTGCGGGGCGATGATGTCGACCTCGCCGTTCTTCAGCGCCGCGACCTGGGCCGGGGCCTCGCCGATGTAGCGGACGACGATCGAGTCGACGTTCGGGATCGGGCCCCAGTTGTAGGCCTCGTTGCGCACGAGGGTCATGGACTGGTCCGGAACGATGCTGTCCACGATGAACGGGCCGGAGGACAGGTACAGGGACTCGTCGCTCGGCATGGACTTCGTGTCGTAGCCCGTGTTCCAGAAGTCGGCCACGGCCTTGAGCTCGGCAACGGGCTCGGCCTTGGGGTTTTCGGGATCGCCCTTCTCCGTCTCGAGGATGAGCTTCGAGAGCGCCTCCTGGTCGATGCCGGCCTTCTCCGCGGCGACGTGCGCCGGGGTCAGGACGCCGAAGGAGATCTCCCAGTCGGCGAACGGCTTCGAGTAGGTCAGGGTGATCGAGCGGTTGTCGTCGCCGACCTCCGGGGTGTCCGTGAGCGCGAGGCCCTCGGTGGTGCCCGCGTAGTCGAAGTAGCGCGTGCCGCCGGTGACGTTGCCCTCGTCGTCGGTCTTCGCGTCATCGAAACGACCGGACGTGATGGCCCACGCGAACAGCATGTCGTCGGCGTCGATCTGCTCGCCGTCGGACCAGGTGACACCTTCGTTGATGGTGTACTTGACCGTCAGCGGATCCTCGCTGAGCAGCTCGTAGGAGCCGAACTGCTCGTTCTTGACGATCTCGAGCTCGTTGCTGATGTAGTTGAAGTTCGCGTTCGTGGTGTAGGCGATCTTGGAGTTGATATCCACATTGCCCTTGGCGGTGTTCGAGTTGAACGAGCTGAATGCGTTCACCTCGACCACGCGCACCTCGCCACCCGAGGGAGCCTCGGTACCGTCGGCACTTCCGGTGTTTTCGGTTCCTGTGCCGGCGGCGCAAGCGCTGAGCGCGAGTGCTGCAGCGGCGCCTACGGCGACAGCCTGGGAAATACGCGTGAAACGCATTCCGCCTCCTTGATGATTGGTGTGTAGCAAGCCAAGCTCTGCACTTGACCCGGACGCCGCCCTCTGCGTGGCGTGTCTCACATGGCAAAACCTTAGACCGTTGACAGGGGTCTTGGATATAAAAATCTCGCTTCAGAATGCGTTGTTACCGAGTCGCAACTTTGTGCGGCATAGGTCACATTTCCCGCACGGATTCCCCGCCCTCGCGCGGATCCCAAGAAACTCAAGGGTTTCTTTCACATTGGGAAAACCCAACCGGCCACCCGGAGTTCAACGAGCGGTTGACAGCGGTCCATTCAAATTGCCCCACATGACTCGGCGTGTCGCTCCCGGCGTGTCGCCGCGGAGGCAGCGGGCGGGGCTGCGCCCCCGACTCCCCCGGTGCCCTACGGTGGGGAGCATGTTCCGTCGCCTCGCAGCCCGCGCATTCTGGTCACTGAGCCCGTGGCGGCTCGAATCCAGCCCGGGGCCCACGCGCCCCACCGTCCTCATCGGCGCGCCGCACACCTCCAACTGGGACTTCGTCCTCATGCTCGCCATCGCCTGGAGCCTCGGCCTCGACGTGCGCTGGCTCGGCAAGAAGAGCCTCTTCCACGGCTGGCGGGGACCGGTCATGCGCGCGCTCGGAGGCATCGCCGTCGACCGTTCCAACCCGGGCGACGTGGTCGCGGAGGTCGTCGAGCGGGTGCGGGCGGGCGAGGTCTTCGGGCTCGTCGTCACCCCCGACGGCACGCGCAAGGGGCACACCCACTGGAAGTCGGGCTTCTACCGGATCGCCCGCGAGACGGGAATGCCGGTCACGCTCGGCTACGTCGACCGCACGACGATGACCACGGGGCTCGGACCCACGCTCGAGCTGACCGGCGACGTCGCCCACGACATGGACCGCGTCCGCGCCTTCTACGGCGACAAGGCGGGCTTCCGCCCGGAGCACCGCGTGGAACCCCGGCTGCGCGAGGAGACCACGGAGGGCTGAGACCCGCCCGGCCTCGCAAGCCGCCGCCGCGTACGGCAGACTCGTGGGGTGGAAGACGTCAACGTACCCGCGGGCCCCGGAGCGCCCGGCGGTCTCAGGATCCCGGCTGGAGAGCTCATCGAGCAGTTCTCCCATGCCTCCGGACCCGGCGGCCAGGGCGTGAACACCACCGACTCGCGGGTCCAGCTGAGCCTCGACCTCGCCACGACGACCGCCCTGAACGAGACCCAGCGCCGACGCGCCCTCGAAAGGCTGGCCGCGCGCCTGACCGGCACCGTGCTGACGATCAGCGCCTCCGAGCACCGCTCGCAGCGCCGGAACAGGAGCGCGGCCCGGCAGCGCCTCGCCGTCGTCCTCCGGGAAGCGATCGCCCCGCCGGCCATCCGGCGCCCGACCAAGCCGACCCTCGGATCGCTGCGCCGGCGCGCGGAACAGCAACGCCGGCGCTCGGAGGTCAAGCGCAACCGCAGGAGGCCGGGACTGGACTGACGCGCGCCCGCCGGCGTTCGGCCACGGCCCGGCTGACGTTCACCAGCGCTGACCCCGGTCCGCGCACGAGGAACTTGCCCCGCTCAGTCCCTTCCTTGACGAACCCGGCAGCCCGGGCAACTGCTCCCGACGCCGGCGTGCATCCAGTACCAGAACCAGCCGCTGCGATGGCCCGCGTCAAGACTCTCGCACACGAGTCCAACGAGGCTGCCCCGGTCCACGACCACCCACGGCCGATGCGACTGATCACGTGAGAGCAGGTGTGCCACGTAGCGCTCGGCGTCGCCCGGCGTCGCGACACTCCCCTGACGCTCCATGTCCGGACTGGACACGAACGCGGCAAGGACCTCCGGGGCGTCGCCGTGCCTCAGCGGCGCGAAGCTCACGTCGAAGGATTCCGAGCTCAAGGACTCAAGAACGCTTCGTGGCTCTCATCTTGAGCTGCTCGCTCTTGCGCATGCCAGAAGACTGTACTGATGTTTTTCGAGACAAGGGCGCTCCCCACTTCAGCGCTGAACTGGCTCAAAATGGCCGCTGAGAGATCGTCTTTACGGACGTCCGCTGACTGACCGGGCTTCAGTTCGACCAAGACAAACTCCACCGGGCAACTATTCCACGCACATACCTGGTGCTCTGCTTGAATGTAGCCATGCCCGATACAACCGACGCGACTCCGCCCGCGCCGCTCTACCTCTTTCGCGCCAAGGGGGCGAACCGGATCAGCCATACGTACGCGTCTCGCATCTCAGAGGCGTTCGATAAGAACGCCGCTCCGACCGTGGGAGCTATCTGCGTAGCCGTACAGGCTGGCCACGGCTCCTTCGATGATCTAGATGATGAGGGTCTGGTTGAGGGCGACTCCATCATTGCCCTCGCGGCTGTCCGCGGGATCGCGGGAGTGGCAAGCGGTACGGTGCGAGCGACACTCACTCCTATTCACCGCCTGCTTGCTCCTGTCCCGCTCCACCCTTCGCAAGATGAGTCCGTCGAACTCGGTGACGTTCCGGCCGACTTCCATTCGCGAAAACTCGAACCCAGAATTGCCTCAGCTCTGATCGCCCACCTCAATAGCCTCGATCCCTCTGTCGCAATCTGGCTGGAGCAGGTGTTCGGCGAACCGCGTACGTTCCCGTCGAAGGTCGAACAGTCCCGGGTGGAGGCGAAGGACGCCGTGCAACTCGCTGCTCAGCTCGCGAAGATCGAACTTCCAGCAGATGCCTTCGTGGTGCCGCCGGCAGAGACCGAGAACGAGACACTGCTCCAAACGCTGCTAAACGCGGGGTACGAATCGGACCTCGAAGAGGAGCTCCTCCCGCTCGACCTTCAGCGCTTCGATGGGAAGCTGGTTGGCGAGCAGCGCGCCGCGAGCGTCACCGTGTTCACGGATAAGTGGGATCAGAAAAAGCTGATCATCATGTCCGTCAACAAGAAGCCGATTGAGCTGGAGCTCGGGGTCGACCTTCTCTACTGGGACCAAATCCACGATTCATTCACCTTCATTCAGTACAAGCGGCTTGAGAAGGTCACCTCGCAGAAATCGTCCGGCGGCCCGGAATGGGCCTACCTGAGGAAACGAGAGATCGAAAAGCAGCTCAAACTGATGCCGATTGGAAAAGGTTCACCAGCGGCGGCTGCTGATTGGCGCGCTTTCGGAACACCGTTCTGGTTTAAGTTTGTTCGCGGCGATGCTGGAAGCGTGCTCGACGGCAAGACCCTCAAAGGGATGCACGTCCCCGCTGACTGGTTGCGGCTTGCGATGGAAGAAGACACATTCAAATCTGGTCCAAAGAAGGGATTTCGTGTCACGTACAACAATGCCAAGTACATCGGGCGAACGGCATTCACGCAGCTAGTCTCCAGGGGATTTGTCGGCACCGCGGGTGCACGATCCAAGGCATTCAAGAAGGTTCTGCGATCAAAGGATCGCGAACTGATCATCGCGGTGCGGACGGAATGGCAGAAAGATGAGGAACCTCTCGACCTGACAAGTGCATCCGGAGAGGCCGGCGGTGCCCGAGTACATACCACGCCTCCCGAATTTCCCTTCTAGGGAACTGGCCTCATCTAGTCCTCAGAGCCAAATTGACCGTCGAGAGGGCCAATGGGGACCCGTCTAGATGTTTTGACCACGGGCGTTAGGTACGCCCGGCATGCCATGGCAACGCCGTCCTGACCCCCGAAGGGCCGGCGCCGGCAGGCGCGCTGCGTCGTGGAGGACAGGGGGCCACTGACCGTGCCGCTGCCTCGCCACCTTACGCCCGCTCGTCTTCGCCCCACTCCTCGTGCCCGAGCGGCGCTTCGTTCAGCTCGTCTCGACGTGCTAGCCAGTCGGGAAGGACCTGGTCCATCAAGGCCACGAACTTCTCACCGTGTCCGCGTTCGAGCAGGTGTGCGAGTTCATGGACGACGATGTACTCCAGGCATCGCGGGTCCTTCTTCGCCAACTCGGGGTTGAGCCAGATCGCCCGTGACGTGGTGACGCAGGTGCCCCACTTGGTCTTCATCCGGCGCACAACGAACCTGTCGGCCTCGACCCCGAGGATCGGCTGCCACTTCTCCAGCAGCGCGGGCACGGCGGCCTTCAGCTCACGCCGGTACCAACGATCGAGTGCCCCGAGCCGCCCGGCGGCGTTGGTTCCTGGTGGGGTGATGACCCAGAGCGTATTGCCCTTGGTCTCGACACCGTACGCACCGCTCGACTTGGAGACGTCGAGGAGATACCGCTGCCCCCACACGTAGTGGGTCTCCCCCGAAAGCATCTTGCGTTCTGTCTGCCTATCAGCGTTCCGAAGCTGCTCCTGCTGACGCTTGATCCACGACAGCCGCTGCACGACCGCAAGCCGGATCGCATCCTCAGTCGTCCGCTGCGGTGCAGCGACCCGCACACGACCCACCGGTGGGTAGACCGAGATGTGCATGTTCTTGATGTCCTTGTAGACGACATCGACACCAAGTCCCGCGACGGTCAGGTAGCCGCTAGCGGTACTCATCGTTGTTCTTCAACAGTTCGATGAACTCCGCCAGGCAGTCCTCTTCGATGCCGGGGAGTTCCTGGCGCAGCTCACGAGCGAGCGCGCGTTCCTTCATCTTGCCGGCACCGGCGTCGGCCCATCCGTGTTCCTTGCTCGACTGGATCCGATGATGCAACGCCTCGTAGTCGAAGACCAGATCGACCGGTCGCCACGTGAAGTCCACGATCGCCCGACGCGCGGGTGTGCTCGCCCATCCCGGGTAGGTCTTGCCGTCTGCTGCTTCTCGGGTACCGACCTTCTTCGTCAGCTCGATGAGTTTGCGAAGGTAGTCCGCATAGTCCTCGGCGTCTTCCTTCTGCTTCTCGATGAGTGCGTCGAGGAGTTCGGACATATGGTCGTAGTAGCGCGGATTCATCGCGTGCTCGTCCACGATGGTCTTGCGGACGTTGTTGATGATCGTCTCCGCGGTGGCCGCGCTGCTGCCCTTGATTCCAGCTGGCAGCGTGTCGACCGCGTCCGGCCCGCGCTCAACAATCAGTTCGACCAAGGTCTTCTCCAAGTCGGCGACCTGTTCAACGGGTTTGGCGTTGATGTAGGTGTCGAGCAGTTGGCGCATCCCGGCCTCGTACTGCTTCATGTCGATGTTCTCACCGGCTCCTGCCTCGACCTCGCTCTTGACGGCGGCGTAGTGAGCGACCTCGTCCTTGATCGACGCGATCTCATCCGCCATGTAGCCGACGGCTTCCATGTCGCTGGCGACGGCTCCGAAGGCGCGCACGAGGGTAGCAACAGACTTGTAGAGCAGGACGCGTTTGGGTTCGTTGTCCTTGATCTGGCCGGCATCACCGGGCGTGGACGCTACAAAGTAGTGCTGGTACTCGAGCGTGCCCTTGGGCGGTACGACCGGCTCGCACAAAGCACGGACGGCGTCGAGAGCCTCCTCGAGATCCTTTCGGTCTTGCTCATTGCGGTCGCTGATCAGCCCGTCGACATCATCGGTCTCGTACTCGCCGAAGGCCTCGGAGGTGTAGTCGGTGACGGTCTTGTCGAGTGACTTGAAGAGGTCACGATAGTCAACGATGTACCCGTAGGTCTTGTCATCGCCGTCGAGACGATTGACGCGGCAGATCGCTTGGAAGAGGCCATGGTCTCGCATCTTCTTGTCGATGTACAGGTACGTCGCGCTCGGCGCATCGAAGCCGGTCAGGAGTTTGTCGACCACAATGAGGAGCCGCATCTGGCCGGGCTCCTTGATGAACTTCTCCTTGACGTCAGTCTCGAACTCTTCAACTCGGCCGATGGCCTTGTCGGGGTGCTCGCCGAAATGGTCGGCAAGCATCTGCCGGTAAATCTCGTACTTGCGGAGCTCCTCCGTGTCCCCCTCGCCCGCGTCTTCCTTGGAGATCGCGGTCGGGTTGGGCTTGTAGCTGGTGACGATCGCGACCTTGCCCTTGAAGCCGCTCTTCACGAAGGCCTCGTAGAACGTGCACGCCTGGTAGACCGAATCGCTCACCAACATGGCGTTGCCCCGCCCGCTGAGCAACCGCGGCTGGGTCTCCATGTCCATGAGGATGTCTTGGACGATCTGCGCCGAGCGGGGTGCAGAGGAGAAGACCTTCTGCATCGTGCCCCACTTCTTCTTCAACCGCGCCTTCGACAAGTCGGTAAGATTTCGGGTCTTGGCGTTAAACCACTTGTCGACCGCCGCAGCCCCCTGAAGCTCCTGCTCGACCTTGCGGGCCTCGTACTTCAAGTCGAGCACGACGCCGTCGCGAACGGCCTCGTCGAACTTGTAGGTGTGGATGAACGACCCGAAGGTCTCGATGCTGGTCTTCTTGTCACTCTTCAGCAACGGCGTCCCAGTGAAGCCGATGAACATCGCCCCGGGCAGCAGGTCCTTCATGACGCGGTGCATCTTGCCGCTCTGGGTGCGGTGAGCCTCGTCGACGAATACAAAGACGTTGCCCTTGGCGCTGAACCCGGCCGGGACCTTGGTCTTGAGTTCCTTCGCGAAGTCCTCGGCGTCATTGTCTCGAGCTCCGTCATCGGTGCCGCGGAACTTGTGCACAAGGGAGCACATGAGCCGTGGGTTGGACGTGTTGAGCATCGCGAGCAAGTCCGCGCCTGACTGGGTGCGGACGATCTTCTCCCCGACCCCGGAGAAGCCGCCCTCGATCTGCTCGTCCAGCTCAGTGCGGTCGGTGATCACCAGGACGCGGGCATCATGCTGGGTCTCCAGGATCCATTTCGCCAGCCACACCATCGTCAGGCTCTTGCCCGACCCTTGGGTGTGCCAGACGATGCCGCCTTCGCGCTTCGCGATCCGGTCCTGCACGGCCCGGACGCCGAAATACTGGTTGTGGCGCGGAGACTTCTTGACGCCCGTATCGTAGACGATGAAGTCGTGGATGATCTCCAGGAAGCGCTCCTTGGAGCACATCTGGGTGATCGCGAGGTCGAGGTCGGCGTTCTCGCCTTCCTCCTTCCACCGCAGCCAGTACTTCTCCGGGGTCTCGATCACCCCGTAATGCAGCCCCTCGACATCGTTGCCCGCGAACAGCATCTGGATGGTCGTGAAGAACGAGCGGACGAAATCGTGGCGCTGGTTGCCGATGTTCTGACGGATGCCGCTGGCGACGCTTACCGTTGAGCGCTTCAGCTCGATCACACCCAGCGCGATGCCGTTGACGTAGAGCACGAGGTCGGGTCGCTTCGTGTGCTCCCCCTTGACCGTGACTTCTTCGGCCACGACGAAATCGTTCATCGCCGGATTGGTCCAGTCGATCAGGTGTACTGACTGGGTGGTCTGGTCGACGTCGGTCTTGACCTTCGCGCCGTATCGGAGCAGCTCATAGACCTTGCGGTTCTGGTCGTACAACGAAGAGCCTCCGCCGAACGCTGCAGCGGTCAGGAGCTGATGTATCGCTCGAGAGACCAGAGCATCGTCGTACCCACGACCGAGCAGGTAAGCGCGGAGCTTGGCTTCATCGACGTTGCGGTTGTCCTGATCCTTAAGGTTCCCGCCGTAGGCGTACTCGAGCTTGTCCTGGAAGAGCTCGACGACCCGCCGTTGTGTCTCGCGTTCTTTCTGACCGACCGCGCTCATGCTTCCTCCGTCACTGGCAGGCGGGTCCGACCCGTCAACAGCTCCTGCATCATCCCGACCTTTACAGCACGCGCAGACTCAAGCCGACGCTCCAGAGCTTCAATCTCAGCATCTGCATGCTGCAAGACATCAGCAATAGCATGCTGCTCAGCCAGCGGCGGAAGTTCGGGTGCAAGGTCGACGAGCTTCGACTTCGCGATGTTGTAGCGTGTCGCACCTTGCGCCAGTGCAGACACCGCCGCGCGACCCTCGCTCGAGCGGAAGTAGTGCGCCAGATACATAGGGTCGATTCGTTGTCGATGGTTCAACCGAAACCCGAAGCAAAAGCTATTCAGAAAAACATCGCCAGAAGTTTCGAAGTCAACAGCCGCAGCCAAGGCTACTTCGTCAGGAGTTTCGGAGGATCCATTGAAGATAATATCCCCGCGTTCGATGCGATTTTGACGCTCGCCCTTCCTCACTCGAACTCTTTCAAGGTGAGTGCCTCGAAGACGCGGCCCCGATATGACTTCCACGAAGGTCACGAACAGCGCTGAACCGGTCCCAAAGTCAGCCTTGCCTTTGCCAATTAGACCCCCATATGTGGACCCAACATCTCGCAATCGGACCGGATCCCAATCGCCAGTGAAGCCGGGAAGGCGGGTGCGGCCGGTGAGGAGCTCCTGCGTCATGCCCTGCTTTACATCACGCTTCTTCGCGATCAGTTTTTCCAACGCCATGATGAGGCCATCCGCATCGCTGAGTACTTCACCAATCGCGCGTTGTTCAGAGTGAGCCGGCACGGGCAGTTCATATCCAGCCAATGCTTCGCGGTTGACCTTGGGGATCCCGCTGCGCATCGACTCACCGACTGCAAAGTTGGTGAAGCGTCGATCAAGCAACACGTTGACGACGTACCGTCCGTCAACCCCATCGCGAGGCTTCAGTGGGTACATGTCCGCACTGCACAGCGCTGGAAATTGGGCGCGATGCGCCTTCATCAGATACGGACGAATCTTGCTGTAAATCACGTCTCCAGGGTCAACGACGTACTTCCCACTGATTGCTCCCTGCTCATGCGCAGAACGGACCGCAAGGAGACGTCCGGTCCCGACTTCAATGTGATCCGGCGCGATGAGTGGCATGTCACGGTACTGCGGCTGCTTTGGATCAACTTGGCCACTACGTATTGCCACCAGATCGAGAAGACGCCGGGTAGTCCAGCCACCGGGCACCACGGTCATGCCTCGATCCCCATGGACGCAAGGTGCGAAACGACGTTCGCACTCAGGCGTTCGACGGAGGCATCCAGCGCATCGATCGTCTTCTCGTATCGGTTAGCGAGCACCTCAAGACGTGCGATCAGAATCTGTCCGAGTGCGGTCACCTCGCCATTGATCTGCTGCTGGAGGGTCGTGCCCCATTTGGCCTCGATGACGAGGTCTTGCACCTCAGCGTCGGTGAGCAGCCTGTACTTGGCGAGGGCCTTCTCGTTGAGCGCAACTGACGCCTCTTTGGCGGCGTTCTTGGCCTTGTCTTCGACTCGATACAGTGCCCCGATTTTCGTGAGCGCCTCGATCTCGTCAGGGTCTCCGCCTAAACCCTTGAGTTCCTTGAGATAGTCGGCCGCAGCCTTCTTCGGGAGCTTACCTTCGTCGTCTGCGGCATCGAACAACAGCCCGCCTTCGACGGTGTTCTCCTCGATGTAGTCAGCAACCGCAAGGGTGGCGGCGTCGCGTGCCTCGGTGAGGCGGTCCAGTTCGGCCTGCTCGGCAGCGAAGTAGCGGGCAATCACATGCTCTGGCGGCAGGAGGTCCATGACCCAGCGCTGCGCCTTCGCACCGGTGCCGAAGATGATTTGGGCGTCTTCGTACTTGGGCTTGTTGTTCTTGTCCTTCCAAGTACGTGCGGCACGCGGCTGCACGGCCTGGGTCCACCCTTCACTGACGATCAGCGACAAGTCGTCGTGCATGACGTGGTTCCAGTAGCTCATCAACTGCTCGTAGACGCCATACTCGTCGATCAGCGGTCGTGACCGAAACGCATCCAAAAGTGCCTCGGAGATGTCGTGGATAAGGTCAGCGGGTTTGGTGTCCGGTTCGATCTTTTCGAGCAGATCGCGCTTGTTCACCCACCACTGCCTCGCCGTATTCGCGGTGTCGTGATCGAAAGCTTTGTACTCAACGGAGCAGGTGACTAGCGGCCCGATCTCGCCCGGCTCGACATTCAACTCCGAGTAGCTGTCACGCAGCGGCCCGAAGAGTTCGCTGCGGAGGCTCGGAAACGCATCCCAGTAGGGCTGGAGTGCGTCGAGGTCACGGTTCGGGATGCCGCCGTGCATGTGGGCACGGAGGTCCTGGATGTCTTCAGGTTCGGCGGAGTCGATGTAGCGCGGGATGTTGAGGTTGTAGTCGTTCTTCGGATCCGCGATCTCGCTGATCGGCACCATTCGGGAGTAGCGGGAGATTTCTTTGCCGCTGGTGTAGGCGTCGACAATCTTGTGCATGTCACGCGGACGCAGTCGGTTCTTCGGGCCGTCCTTGGCGAAGCCCTTGCTCGCATCGATCATGAAGATGCCGGTGCGTGCCTGGGCGTCTTCCTTGTCGAGCACGATCAGGCAGGCAGGGATGCCGGTGCCGTAGAAGAGGTTCGCGGGCAGACCGATGATCGCCTTGATGTAGCCACGCTTGATGAGCTCGGTGCGGATCCTCGCCTCTGAGTTCCCACGGAACAGCACACCGTGCGGGAGGACGACGGCGCCCTTGCCTCGTGGCCGCAACGACTTGACCATGTGCAGGAGGAACGCGTAGTCGCCATTCTTGTCAGGTGGCGTGTCGAAGCCATCGAAACGACCAAAGGAGAAGTCGAATCCATTGCGCCAGGTTTTGACCGAAAATGGCGGGTTGGCCACGAGATAGTCAAACGTCTGGAGGTTGCCGTTGTAAGTAAACTTCGGGCTGGCCAGCGTGTTGCCCTGGCGCAGGTCGTGGGTCTCGTTGCCGTGCAGGATCATGTTCATCCGCGCGAGCGCCCAAGTGGCGTTGTCGTTCTCCTGGCCGTAGATGGTCAGCCCGTTCGGTGCGGCGTCGGCGACCTTGATCAGCAGTGATCCGGAGCCGCAGGTCGGGTCGTACACGGTAGTGGACTTCGGAGTATCTGCCGGGATCTCGAGCAACTGTGCCATCACGCGGGAGACTTCGGCTGGGGTATAGAACTGGCCCTTGCTCTTACCTGACTGGGTGGCGAAGTGCCGCATAAGGTACTCGTAGGCGTCACCCAGGAGGTCGTCGCCCTCGGCTTTGGAGCCGGTGAAGTCCATGTCCTGGAAGATGCCGATCAGGTTCGAGACCTTGTCCTGCAACTCTTTGCCGGAGCCCAGCTTGGCAGGGTCGTCGAAGTTTGCGTTGTTGATGACACCCAGCAGGTCGTTCTCCTCGGCGAGACGCCTGATCGCGATGTTGACCTTTTCCCCGACGTCGGGCTTGCCTTTGAGCGAGATCAGGTAGTCGAAGGAGCCGTCGTCGGGGACGTAGATGAGGGCCGACTTGTCGGCCTTTGCCTTGTCCGAAACGTACTTCACGAACAGCAGGGTGAGCACGTAATCCTTGTACTGGCTGGCATCCATTGACCCGCGCAGTTCGTCGGCGCTGCTCCACAGTGAGGAATACAGATCAGATTTCTTCAGCGCCACAGCTCACTCTTTCTACTTTCAAATTCATATATCTCTGTCCGAGAGAGGTCTCGCCGAAGAGAACGGCCCGCGGCGGTTCTCTTCGGCGAGGTGTCACACAAGGTTCCGGACCTTTCGTCCGCGCCCGATCATCTTTTGCACGATCTCGATCCTCCCGCCGGCTTCAAGCCGCCCGAACAGCGTCTCGTTCGACGATCCTCTGGGCAGGTCGAACTCTGTCCCGGGACCTGCCACAAGCATGTCGTATGGCTGGCCGAGCGATGCGAGGATCTCTGCCAGGTCCCTTGGACTGGTGTCTCTCGCCTGCACCAGTTGGGGCAAGACTGCCTCCGGGGCCCGCGTGACACGAGCGATGCGCCGGACCTCCTCGAGGGGTAACCAGATCCGGTTGGCGCTCGCGTAACGTCCTGCAGCACGAAGGGCTCTCGCGTCGTCAGCGGGCACGTAGTCTCCGATGCACTCGACCACGATCCGACGCAGCGCATCGGGAGTCCGCTGACTCTCCACGAACTCGCCGACGAAACCCGCCACGAGAGCTGGTGCCATGAACTCCAAGACCTTCTCGGACACCGCGAAAGCCTCCGAGACGGCTTTCCAACCGCCCTTCGCGAAATGGGCGAACGTCTCGTAGTCATCTGGCAGGATTTTCTCCTCCAGCGCTCGGGCGAAGAGCTGGTCGGGGCTCGGCGTCACCTTGGCCAGCTCGATCTCAGACACGAGATCCAACTGCTTGACGAGCTGGACCCGGGCCTGCGCCGTGAGATGCGTCGAAGCGTTCAGCAGGCGGACCGCGAGGACGTCCCTGTCCTCATCCGCGACCTTCTCAACCTCGCGCAGCTCGACCGCACCTGCCCCGTCCGCGGTCAGAAGACCGGACAGATGTTCGTCCACCCCATGAGCCTGCACGTAAACCCACACGTTGGAGACCGTTGGACTCATGAGACCCGCTTCGACGATCCTGGGCCAGGTCGACGGGGGGACGTCCTCGATATCCTCGATCGCGGCGGAAGCGGCGCTACCGAAGATGACGTCGCGCAGCTGGTCAGCCGTCCATGCTTCGTGCTGCTCGTTGATGACCTCGACCAGTGCGGACTCCGTGAGCACGATCCGCTGCGGCGACTCGCCAACCTGCATCGCGACGATGTAGTCCTCGATGTGGTTACTGCAGAACTCCCACACACTCGGCTTCTTTCGTACCTCGTCAAGCGTCGGAGCGACGTCGATCCCAAGAGCCAACTGCAGATTCGGCACGGTGATCCGGTACATGTGCGCGGCCACCACGCGGTCCCGGAGCAAGTCACTCAAATCGCCGAGGTCAGCGAAGCACAGTCCAAGGTCCTCGAGTATCGCAAAGACCCGCTCAGTCTGAGACGCCGTCAGGTTCTTACGGACGGCGGTGAGCCGCGGATAGGTAGACTCAATCAGCGCCCGCGAAGACCTGCCGAAGTCATAGGCGTCGACCTCAAGCGCGTTCAGGAGAACTGCGTCCAACAGCCTCACCCGCGTCTCTTCATCCGGGATTCCGGGATGACCTGCGACGTACTCGAACACGTCACGCCAGGGATGCAACGTCAGTTGCCGGATGAGAAGATCCCCCGGGACGTCGGGGGTGTTAAGGAACGCATTGAGAAACGCCTGGACGTCCCGGCTATCGTGGGTGGCGATGTACTCGACCAACCGCTTGGCGTCCTCGGGCCTCTTCACAAGGAGGTATGACGCCACCTGGACATTCAGCGCGCTCACGGTGCTCGTGAAGTCCGCCGGTACCTGCTCGAGCAAGTTGCTGATCGCGTTCTCGGAGGTGAACTCGTAGTCGAGGTACATCTCGTTCGGCTGGACACTGTGATTGTAGAAGAACGCCACGTCGACCCCCACGAATTTGCCGTAGAAGATCGCGGAGTACTCGGCGTAGTTGCGTGTGATGAGGCCTCGCCGCACGAGGTCGCGCGCCAGCTCCGACTCAAGCACGTCCGTGATGTGCCGGTCGAAACTCATCCGTCCCTTCGGCACGCGCTCGTACCGGGCCAACCCATCAAAGTCAGCACCCCGCAGCATCGCGATGTCCTGGTCGTACTGACGAAGCAGGCGCTCGAGCTCGGTGGGGGCCGGATCGAGCCACTGCTCCGAAGCCATGACCTCAGGAAAGACGCGGCTGATACGTTCGGTATTGAGTGTCACCGTAGTTCCGCTGTGTTGCTGGACGATAGAGAATGATTTCGTCTTGGCGACGTCTTCCCAGAACTCCACCTTATCGACGGCATCGAACGCATAGCTCTGGCCACCAACAGTGACCGAGGCATAGGGCCAGCGATTATGGGCAGGGAACATGTCCTTGATGTGGCGGAGCCTGTTCCCCAGCTCCACCGCGATGGCCTCTTTCCGCTCGCGCTGCTCCTCGGTCCTCATCCGTTTGCGTCGCTGCTCCTGCAGACCCTCGATCAGAGCCCTGACCTCGTCGCGATGGAGCCGTTCGAGCTCATCAAGCGTGCTCGTGCGCTGCGAGATGGCTTCGAAGTCGGCGAGGTGGAAGTTTTTGTACGCGACAAGTGCGAAAAGATGGTCTGCTGTCATGCCGGGCGCGGGGTTCTTCGTCCACAGCAGGTGCTCGGCGAATACCACGAACTCGTTGCAGATGTTTTTCATCAAGCGCATGTCAGTGGTGTGCCGTGCGACCAGATCGAGAAGCGGCCGTGACACGAAGTCTTCGGCGAAACCGAGCTTCATCATCTCACCGACGAGGAGGTCACGGGCGTTGCGGTGCGATATGAACGGCACCATGGGAACGACGATTTCGAAAAACTTGGTCCGGTTCGCACGCCGGACTGCAGCTGTAGCGATGTCGAGCCGAGGCTTCGCGCTGGCCTTGGGGCTGTCCTGGTTGTCACTGGTTTTGGCCTCGCCGTCCTTGGACTTTTCCTCTCCGTCCTTGGATTCCGTCTCCTTGCCGAGCTGCTCGAACAGGCTGTCCTTGATGGCGTAGATGAACCGCAGAGGCTCGTCGCTGGCCTGCCAGTTCGCGGAAGCATTGATGAGGGTGTTCAGTTCGCGGAGCGAGTCGAAGATCTGCGGGTCTTCGAAGCGGTCCAGATCCTCGAAGATCGCATACTTCGGCTTGACGGTGTCAAAGAATGCAACGATCTCGTCGAGAAAGCTGTCGAAGTAGGTAGTCGGGCCTTCGCCCAGGGCGATCTTGGTGCCGGCGGTCGTGACTTCAGAGACGATCCGGTCGCCGATGATCCAGCGAACTGCCCACAGGGACACCAGCACGAGGCCAAACAGCAGTCCTGCCCGGATGATATACCCGGGCAGGTCAGCGGCCGGGTCCGGCCAGCCAGGTCCGGAGCGCACCCCAAGCACCCACAGAAGCCCTAGGCTGACCACGCTCGCACAGAGGGCATGGACGAAGGCCTTGCCCCTGGTCAGGGGTTTAGGCCTGGCAAACCTGGATCGACGGATCTTACCTGGTTTCAGCCGGTAGACGAGCTGCTTGACCAGTTCCTTCTGGATCCGGTTGGTCAGGTCCTCGTCGTCCTTATCCGGGCCGAGCGTGTTGATGCTGATGCGGACCGTGGTTTGCTGGTGCTTCTCCTGAAAGGCATCCAGCACGCTGGACTTGCCGGCTCCGTAGCGGCCGGTGAGGGCGATGTTGCGGTTCCTCTTGTCGAGGACCGCTTCTTCAAGGTGCCGCACGTAGATCTCGTGCTGGCCGCCCTTGAACTCAGGGGCGAGGCTGCTCAGCTTGATCGGCTGCCCCGGTGCCCCCGGGTGGCTCGGGCGTTCCTCGGCCACGGTTCCTCTTCCCCAAAAAAAAGCCTTCGACGTAATCAGTGCCCCACTTCAGAAGCGCGATCGGGCGCGCCTCTGAAGCTGGATATCAGGTGGTTCTCTGACCTATTTCTTGCCTTGGCTCGCAGAGGTTATTCCGTGACGGAACTCCACGACGTCGCCGTCCTTCATCACGTAGTCCTTGCCCTCGATCCGAGCCTTGCCCGCGGACTTGGCCGCCGCGACGGAACCGGCCTCGACGAGATCCTCGAACCCGATGACCTCGGCCTTGATGAAGCCGCGCTGGAAGTCGGTGTGGATGACGCCGGCGGCCTGCGGCGCGGTGTCGCCCTGGTGGATGGTCCAGGCTCGGGTTTCCTTGGGACCGGCGGTCAGGTACGTCTGCAGGCCCAGCGTGTCGAAGCCGACGCGGGCAAGCTTGTCCAACCCCGACCCCTCGTAGCCGGCGTCCTCGAGCATCTCCGCGGCTTCCTCCTCGGTCAGCTCGGCCAGTTCGGACTCGAACTGCGCGTCGAGGAAGATCGCCTCGGCCGGGGCCACGAGCGCCGCCAGCTCCTGCTGCATCTCGGTGTTGGCCAGCCCGGCCTCGTCGGTGTTGAACACGTAGATGAAGGGCTTGGTGGTCATGAGCTGCAGGGGTGCGAGCTCGGCGAGGTCGATCTTCGCAGCCGCGGCGCCGGCGTAGAGTGTGGCACCGGACTCCAGGACCTTCTGCGCCTGCTTCACCACGTCGATGAATGAGGCCTCGATCTTCTTCGCGCGCAGGTCCTTTTCAAGGCGCGGCAGCTGGTTCTCGATGGTCTGCAGGTCGGCCAGTATCAGCTCGGTGGAGATCGTCTCGATGTCCGAGGCGGGGCTGACCTCCCCGTCGACGTGGACCACGTCGGAGTCCTCGAAGGCGCGGGTCACCTGGCAGATCGCGTCGGCCTCGCGGATGTTTGCGAGGAACTTGTTGCCCAGCCCCTCGCCCTCGGAGGCGCCCTTGACGATGCCGGCGATGTCCACGAAGGACACGGTGGCCGGCAGGATGCGCTCGCTGCCGAAGATGCCCGCGAGAACCTTCAGCCGCGGATCCGGCAGCGGCACGACGCCGACGTTCGGCTCGATGGTCGCGAACGGATAGTTCGCCGCGAGCACCTGCGCGCGGGTCAGGGCGTTGAAGAGGGTTGACTTGCCGACGTTGGGCAGTCCGACGATTCCGATAGTAAGAGCCACGGGAGTCGATTCTACCGGCCTACCGCGGCACCTCGCGATCCGGCGGGCGGGATGTGAGCGATCTCCACCGGGCGTTGCGCCAAAGTGTCGGTGGCGGCTGGCACAGTGGGGGCATGGACAATTCCACGTTCTTGGTCCCGGTGTTGACCCTGCTGCTGGGCGCCGTTGCGGGCGCAGCGGGCGCCTGGTGGCTGCTGCGCGGCCGCTTGGAGACGTTGCGCGAGGAGAACGACGACGTAGCCCACCGTTTGGGGTCCGCGTCCAGCGAGCTGGCCGCCGCCCAGGCCGAGTCCCGCCTGCTGCGCCAACGCGCCGCGGAGGACCGGGAACGCGAACTCGAGGACCAGGCCTTGCTGCAGGCTCTGGCCCCGGTGGCGGAGAAGCTGCGCCAGGTCCAGCACCAGGTCTCCGTGCTCGAGCGGGACCGGGTGGAACAGTTCGGCCAGCTGAGCCAGCAGCTGGCGACGGCGGCGGAGCAGGACGCCGCGCTGCTGCGGACCACCTCTTCGCTTGCGGGCGCGCTGCGCAACAACGCCACGCGGGGCACCTGGGGCGAGGTGCAGCTGCGCCGGGTCGTGGAGGCCGCCGGCATGCTCGCGCACGTGGACTTCTCCGAGCAGGTCGTCTCCGCCAGTGGGCAGCGCCCGGACATGGTGGTCAACCTGCCCGGCGGGAAATCGGTCGCCGTGGACTCGAAGGTCCCGTTGGGCGCCTACCTGGAGGCCCAGGAACTGTCCTCGGAGTCCGCTCCCGAGCAGCGCGACCGCCAGCGCGAACGGCTGACCGCGCACGCCAAGGCCCTGCGGTCGCATGTCGACGCACTGGGGTCGAAGAAGTATTGGGAGGGTCTGCCGGGCAGCCCCGAACTGGTCGTCTGCTTCCTGCCGGCCGAGTCGTTCCTGGCCGCCGCCCTGCAGGCCGATTCCAGCTTGATGGACCACGCGTTCTCCCAGAACGTCGTTCTGGCCTCACCGGCGACGCTGCTCTCGATCCTCAAGGGACTCGCCGTGGCATGGCGCCAGGAACTGCTGACGGACAACGCCCGTGCGCTGTTCGAGCAATCGAGGGAACTCTACGAGCGCCTCGGCACCATGGGCGGGCACCTGACCAAGCTGGGCGGCTCCTTGAAATCGAGCGTCGAACGCTACAACTCGCTCATCGGCACCCTCGAGTCCAGGGTCCTGCCCTCGGCGCGGCGCATCCAGGACCTCGACCCCGGCCTGGGCGCCTCGGCCGCGGGACAGCAGTTGTTCGCGCTGGCCCCCGTAGAGTCCACGCCGCGCGTCCTCAGCGCCTCAGAGCTCCTCGACGCCCAACACCTGGCCGAGAACGCCTCGACCGGCCCGGCCCCGTCCACGCCCCGCGCCCAGACATCTGGGGCCCAGCTCTCCGACGCCCACACATCTGACGCCCAGATCTCCGGCGCCCAGACATCCGACGATCTGGCCGACGACGAGTCAGGAACCGCGGCCACCGCCTGACCGCGCCCGCGGGCCCTGCGGCCCCCACCACCTCCGTCCACGCCTGCACTCGACCACACTTCGACGCCGTGGGAAGTCCGGCGCTCGTAGCTTCGGGGACGTCCAACGCGCCGACCACCGCAACCACCAGCGGCCCCGGTTCCGCCGACGCCGCCTGACCACGCCCGCCCGACTCCGCCCACCACTTCGGCTACCGGCTCGCAGCTTCCGGTGGAGAAACTGCAGCTTGTCGACGAAACCGTGTCCAATGGACGTCGATTCGTCGAAGGGCGGACGATTGGGATCGGTCAAGCACTCCGGGCCGACGGGCCGGACGCCGTCGCTCGTCCCGGCACGTCCACGGCACTACCGCGTGAGCGCCGCGGAACACCATTCCCGCTCAAGATGTTCTCGAAGGTCGCGGGATTCATCGCCTCCGTCCAGGTCCAGCGGAACACATGGAGCCCGCTCCGCTTCAGCAACTCCTCACGGCGCTTTTCCTCCCGCCGGACCTCGGCCTCGCTCCGCCCGCTCATCATGGAGGGCTCGGAGTACTTCACTTGGCCGTCGAACTCGCCGATGAGGCGGGCCCGTGGCCAATAGAAGTCCGTCCGCGCCTTTGATCCGTCGGACAACGTGAATTCGTGCTGCTCCACCGGCGTCTCGAAGCCAAGCTCCCGAATCCCGACGCGGCTGAGTGATTCACCGGCCGACTCGGCCAGGCCGCTGGACAAGGCAAGGCGATCCCGAAACCTGTCCCTCGCGGTCGGCGAACCCAACGAATCGGCCGCATCGACCAAGACTCCAAAGGCCTCCGGAAGTCCCCGGTCCCCCGCCCGCAGTTCGTCGTAACGACGCCGGAACGAGTCAAGGACAACCACTGCCCCGGGCAGCTCCTGGGTGGCGGCTTGCTCGACCACCGTTGGAACGAGTGCAGCCACGGCGAAGCCGTCGACATCCTCGACGGCGTGCTTCCGAAAGTGGCGCTTGACCTCGGCCGCGCCGCCCAGTGCCAGTCTCGCCTGAGGACTCAGACGGGCTTTGGAGACCAACCCCGGCGTGGTCCTCCCGCCCGTAGGACGCGAGGTCATGACGTGGAGGGCGGTCGGCGTAGTCATCATCGAAACCTTCCAGAGGAACAACGCCGTTGGGCCGCAGAAGACAGTGTCCGGCCGGGCTGCCGCGTGGGCAGCCAGCGACAACCCGTAGCGGTCCCACGCCGTCAGCCCCGACCACTCGTCGGCCGGAAAGTAGTAGCCGGGCCGAACCCTGACGAGACGCTCCTCCGCATACGCACGGGCCAGCTTCCGCGGCGATTCCGTCAGGAGCCGATGACCGTTCCACAGCGCCAGTGCCCTACCCATGCATCCAGCGTCGCCGATTCCGGAGCCCCTCCGTGGCGAGGGCCTTCCGTTGTGGAAGACACTCCGAATCCGCCGCCTGTGGAGGACAAGTCCCCCAGTGAAACGTCTCTCAACATCTCGTTCGACAAACTGCAACATCTCGACCAAACCGCGTCCATCGGACGACGATCCGTCGAGTACCTGCAGTTTCGCGGGAGGGGCCAGCCGGGCCGCGCGGGAAGGGCCCCTAGTTGTTCGGGCGGGAGCCGCGGCCGCCGAGGCCGCTCAGCGGGTCGCCGCTCTCCTTGAGCTTGGCGCGCAGCTCCTTGGGCAGCGAGAACAGGATGTCCTCCTCGGCCGTGACGACCTCCTCGGCCTCGCCGAAGCCGTACTCGGACAGCAGGGCCAGGACGTCGCGCACGAGGACCTCGGGCACGGAGGCCCCGGACGTCACGCCCACGGTCGACACGCCCTCGAACCAGGCCTCGTCGACCTCGTCGGCGAAGTCCACGCGGTAGGAGGCCTTCGCCCCGTACTCCAGCGCCACCTCGACGAGCCGCACCGAGTTGGAGGAGTTCGCCGAACCGACGACGATCACCAGGTCCGCCTGCGGGGCGATCTTCTTGATGGCCGCCTGCCGGTTGGACGTGGCGTAGCAGATGTCGTCGCTCGGCGGATCCTGCAGCTTCGGGAAACGTTCGCGGAGAATGGCCACGATCTCCAGCGTCTCGTCGACGGACAGCGTGGTCTGCGAGAGCCAGATCAGCTTCTCCGGATCGCGCACCTGCACGGTCCGCGCCTCCGCCGGGTTGTTCACGATGGTCGTGGCCTCCGGCGCCTCGCCATAGGTGCCCTCGACCTCCTCGTGCCCCTCGTGCCCGATGAGCAGGATCTCGTTGTCGTTCTTCGCGAAGCGGACGGCCTCGCGGTGGACCTTGGTCACGAGCGGGCACGTCGCGTCGATCGTGCGCAGCTGGCGCTCCTCGGCGGAACGGACGACGGCGGGGCTCACCCCGTGCGCGGAGAAGACCACGAGCTCGCCCTCGGGGACCTCGTCCGTCTCCTCGACGAAGATGGCGCCGCGCTCCTCGAGCGTCTGGACGACGTGCTTGTTGTGCACGATCTGCTTGCGCACGTAGACGGGAGCGCCGTAGTGCTCGAGCGCCTTCTCGACGGCGATGACCGCGCGGTCGACGCCCGCGCAGTAGCCGCGCGGGGCCGCCAGCAGCACGCGCTTGGGTCCCTCGACGGGGACGGCCGCGGCGATCTCCTCTGGAGTACGACGCCGGCGCGGCACCCTGGGCAGCGGAAGGGCGACGGGGACCGTGGTACTGGCAGACATGCCTTCGATTCTAGCCGTTCCGGCCGGGGTCGAGGCAGGACGGGCATCACGTCCACGCTCTGGGCTGAACCGGCAGGCTTCTGGGGTGGACCGGGGAGCTACGCGGCCGTGCCCGCCGCACGGCGCTCGGCGATCCGGGAGCCCGCGGCCCACAGCAACCCCACGACGGCGACGGCAGCGGCGGCGGCGCCGAACTGCCAGAACAGCCCCGTGGCCTGTTCCCCGAGCGAGGCCCCGACGGCCCGCAGGAGGGAGGCACCCAGGTCCGCGTCCGGCGTCGTACCCACAGCCCCGGCCAAGGCGGAGGGCCACGTGGACGCCCACCACGCGAGTCCCGCGGCCAGGAGCGCTCCCGCCAGTCCGCCGGCGACGAGGGCACCACCGCGTCGGCCCGGCGGCGCGAGCAGGAGGCCCAGGAGCCCGGCAAGTCCCGCCACGGCGGCGGCCCACGGCCAGGACTCGGCGAGGGCGAGCTGTTCGGCCGTGGTCTGCGGCCGCGCCTGGTCCTGGCCCAGGACTCCGAGGTCGATTCCGACGTCGGGTTCGGGGTCCAGCCCGGAGAGGAGCCCGCCGAGGCGGAACCCCTCCGCCGCGGCCTGCAGCCGTTCCACGCCTAGCGAGGCCAGGGGGCCGAGCTCGAAGCGCAACTCGGCCTGATCGAGCTCGCCCGCCCCGACCTGGTTCAGACGTTCGACGTAGCCCGCCCGCGAGGCGTCGGCGGCCTCGACCCACGCGTCGGTGAAGCCGGGATCGTCGAGGATCCCCGAGACGGCGTCCTCGACCGCCCCCTCGACGGCGGGCTGCAGGAGCGAGGGGATCTGGACCTGGACCGGGAGCTGGTCCAGCACGACGTCGACGAGCCGGCCCGGCAGCTCGGCGCGGACGCCGGGATCGGCCGCGAGGTCGGCCGCCAGCCGGCGCACCGGTTCCGGGGTGTTGGCGGCCCGGTCGATGCCCGAACCGAGGACGGCCACCGCCGCGAGGACCGCCGCGATCAGCGTCAGGAGAAGCGAGAAAAGGGTACGCATGGCGGCTTCCTTCCGGGTCGGCGCGGGTGCATCGCCCGTTTTGTCCCACCTTACTGATAGGAATGATGGCGGGATAGCTGATACGGGCCGCACGGCCCGGACGGGAGCAACGTGGATTCTGGCGCGACGGACACGGTGGGCGACGGCCCGGGGCAGCCGCGCGTGCTGCCGGCGACGGCGGCCGAGACGACGCCGGAGGACCCCTGGCCCCTGCGCGTCTTCTCCGAGAAGCTCAAGGCCCACATCGAGCGCTCCCCCGAGGTCTGGATCGAGGGGCAGCTGCTCGAGGCCAACGTCCGCAACGGCCACGCGTACCTGACCATGCGGGACGTCGACGTCGAGTACTCGCTGTCCGTGAACGTGTGGGCGTCCGTGATGCGCACCCTCAAGGACCGTCCGGAGGTCGGCGCGCGCGTCGTGGCGCGCGTGAGGCCCAACCTGTACCTGAAGACGGGGCGCCTGTCGATGACGGCCTCCGACGTGCGCCCCGTGGGGCTGGGCGATTTGCTGGTGCGGCTCGAGAAGTTGCGGCAGGCGCTGCAGGCGGAGGGGCTCTTCGATCCGGCGCGCAAACGCCCGCTGCCCGTGCTGCCGCACCGGATCGGGCTCGTCACGGGCCGCGACTCCGACGCCGAGAAGGACGTGCTGCGCAACGCGGCGCTGCGCTGGCCCGGCGTCGAGTTCGAGGTCCGCAACACCGCCGTCCAGGGCGTGAACGCGGTCCGCGAGGTCATCGCCGCGCTGCGCGAGCTGGACGCGAATCCGGAGGTCGACGTCATCGTGATCGCCCGCGGCGGCGGCGCGCTGGAGGACCTGCTGCCGTTCAGCGCCGAGGAGCTCGTGCGCGCGGTGGCCGCGGCCTCCACACCGGTCGTCAGCGCGATCGGCCACGAGGCGGACCGCCCCATCCTCGACGACGTCGCCGACCTGCGCGCCTCGACTCCCACGGACGCGGCGAAGCGGATCGTGCCGGACGTCGCCGAGGAGCGCCAGCGCATCCAGAACGCCCGCGAGCGGCTGGACCGCGCCGTGAACCACCTCGTGGAGCGGGAGGCCCAGCGGATCGACGCGCTGCGCTCCCGCCCCGTCATGGCCCAGCCGGACGGCATGGTGCAGGTCCGCGCCGAGGACGTGGAACGATTGCGCGGCCGGGCGTTCTCCTGCATCCAGTCCGCCGTGGTCCGGGGGTACGACGCCGTCACGCACCTCCGTGCGCAGGTCCGGGCCCTGTCCCCGCAACAGACCCTGGACCGCGGCTACGCGGTCCTCCAGCTCGCCGAAGGCACCGTGGTCCGCGACGCCGGCCAGGCGCCGCCGGGCACCCACGTCGGCGTGCGCCTGGCACGCGGCTCGCTCACCGCGGCCGTCGAGGCGAGCACGCCGGCACCGACCACCACCGATCCCTCGGAAGGGGACCCCTCATGACCGAATCCACGCAGTCCTCCGCCGACGACCGCGACGCGGACGTCGCACAGCTCAGCTACGAGCAGGCGCGCGAGGAGCTCGTCGCCGTCGTCTCCCAATTGGAGGCCGGCGGGGCGAGCCTCGAGCAGTCGCTCGCCCTCTGGGAGCGCGGCGAGGCCTTGGCCGCGCGGTGCGAGGCGTGGCTCGAGGGCGCCCGGCAGCGGCTCGAGGCCGCACGGGCCCAGAACGACGCGGACGCCTGACCCGGCCCGTTCAGGACGCCGCCAGGCGGGCCTTCTGCTCCTCGACGTCGAAGTCGGCGGGCGGCCACTGCGGGTCGAGCTCGGTCAGCGCGTCGATGAGCAGTTGCTGCACGGCGATGCGGGCGTACCACTTCTTGTCCGCGGGGACCACGAACCACGGGGCGTCCTCCGTGTGGGTCCGCTCGATCGCGATCTGGTAGGCGTCCATGTAGTCGTCCCAGTACTCGCGCTCGTCGATGTCGCCGGGATTGAACTTCCAGTACTTGTCCGGCCGTTCCAGCCGCTCGGCGAGGCGTGCGCGCTGCTCGTCCTTGGAGAGGTGGAGCATGACCTTGACGAGCTTCGTGCCGCCGGCGACGAGCCCGGCCTCGAACTCCCGGATGGCGCCGTAGCGGCGTTCGATCTCCTCCGGTGACGAGAAGCCGCGCACGCGGTGGATGAGCACGTCCTCGTAGTGGGAGCGGTCGAAGACCCCGATCATCCCCGGCCCGGGCAGCTCGCGTTCGATCCTCCACAGGAAGTCGTGGCGCTTCTCCTCCTCGGTGGGCGCCTTGAACGCGTGGTGCTTGACGCCCTGGGGGTCGACGGCGCCGATGACGTGCCGGACGATCCCGCCCTTGCCCGCGGTGTCCATCGCCTGGAGGACCAGGAGGACGCTGCCCGTGAACCCGCCCGTGCGCGAGGCCGCGAAGAGCCGTTCCTGCAGATCACCCAGCTGCCCGTCCTCGATCGCGAGCCTCGCCTGGCCCTCGGCCTTGCCGCCGGGGTAGCCGGGTTTGGAGTCCGGGTCGACGTCGGCGAGGCGGAAGCCCTCCCCCACGCGCAGGGCGCGGCCGGGGCCCACCTCGAAGTCGACGGATCCGTTGCCGTCCTGGTCGGTGTCTGTGGATGCCATGGCCCCATCATGCCACCGGCCCCGCCGCCGCGGGTGGAAGGAACCCGGACGCATCGCGCTGCCGTCCGACAGAATCCGCCGGGCTCAGACAGGGTCTGCCGGGCTCAGACGGATTCGCGCAGGTCCTCGAGGAACTCGGCGATCCGGCCGATGGCGTCCTCGAGGTCCTGGACGGCCGGGAGCGTGACGAGCCGGAAGTGGTCCGGGGCGATCCAGTTGAAGCCCGTGCCCTGGGTGATCAGGAGCTTCTGCTGCTTGAGCAGCTCGAGCGCGAACTTCTCGTCGTCCCGGATCGGGTAGACCTCGGGGTCCAGGCGCGGGAAGAGGTACATGGCGCCCATGGCCTGCTGGACCGAGACGCCGGGGATGTCGCCCAGCAGCTTGTAGGCCATGTTGCGCTGGTCCAGGAGCCGCCCGCCGGGCAGGATCAGGTCGTTGATGGACTGGTAGCCGCCGAGGGCGGTCTGGATGGCGTTCTGCCCGGGCACATTGGCGCACAGGCGCATGTTCGCGAGGAGGTTGATGCCCTCGATGTAGTCGGCGGCCTGGTGCTTCGGCCCCGAGATCGCCATCCAGCCGGCGCGGAATCCGCACACCCGGTAGGCCTTGGACAACCCGGAGAAGGTCAGCACGAGGACATCGTCGGAGAGCCCGGCCGTGTTGTAGTGCACGGCGCCGTCGTAGAGGATCTTCTCGTAGATCTCGTCGGAAAAGACGATGAGCGAGTGCTTGCGCGCGAGCTCGAGCATGCCCTCGACGATGTGCTTGGGGTACACGGCGCCGGTGGGGTTGTTCGGGTTGATGATCACGAGGCCCTTGGTGCGCGGGGTGATCTTCGCGGCGATGTCCTCCAGGTCCGGCAGCCACCCCTCTTCCTCGACGGTGAGGTAGTGCACGGGGGTACCGCCGGCGAGGGACACGGAGGCGGTCCACAGCGGGTAGTCGGGCGCGGGGATGAGGACCTCGTCGCCGTTGTTCAGCAGCGCGTTCAGGCTCAGCGTGATGAGCTCGGAGACGCCGTTGCCCAGGTAGACGTCGTCGACGCCGATCGTCTGGATGCCGCGCGTCTGGTAGTACTGCGAGACGGCGGTGCGGGCTGAGAGGATGCCGCGGGAGTCGGAGTAGCCCTGGGAGTGCGGGAGGTTCCGGATCATGTCCACGAGGATCGCGTCGGGCGCCTCGAAGCCGAACGGGGCGGGGTTGCCGATGTTCAGCTTCAGGATGCGGTGGCCCTCGGCCTCCATGCGCTGGGCGTGCTCCAGCACGGGTCCACGGATGTCGTAGAGCACGTTGTGGAGCTTGGAGGACTGCTTGTACTGGGGCATCCCCCTAGCTTCTCACAGCGTCCCGGGGGCGCCGGAGAGCTGTGGCGAATGCGACACGCCGGGGCGGGCGGACGGCGCCCGTGCCAAGGGACGAGTCCCGGACGGCCCCCGGGAGCTCGGCTCCGGGGCGGGGTACGACGCAGGGGCGGCCGGCGCGCTCGTGGCGCCGGCCGCCGTCGGGCTACTGGATGAAGCCCTTCTCCCGCAGCCACTCCTCGGCGGCCTCGGCGGGCTCGAGCTTGGCGTCGCCGGACACGGCCGAGTTCAGCCCGAGGAGGTCCTCGGTGCTCAGCTGGCGCGAGACGTTGTTCAGCACGTCGGCGGCCTCCTGCCCGATGACCTCCGTGTTCACGAGCGGCAGGACCTGCTGGGCGATGAAGTTGTTCTTCGGGTCCTCGAGGACCACGAGCGCGTTCTCGGCGATCGAGGGGCTCGTCGTGAAGATGTCCGCGACCTGGACCTGGTCGCTGATGAGCGCCTGCACGGTCAGCGGGCCGCCGCCGTCGGCGATCGGCTCGAAGGACTTGGGGGTGCAGGAGTACTTCTCGGCGAGGCCGGGCAGGCCGTAGGCGCGTTCCTGGAACTCCGGCGGGGCCCCGAAGACCAGCTCGTCGCACACCGCGGCGAGGTCCTCGATGGAGGTCAGTCCGTACCGTTCGGCGGTGGCCTGGGTGACGACGAGCGCGTCCTTGTCCTCGGCGGAGGACGCCTCGAGGACGCCGAGGCCCTCGGGGAGGGCGCCGCCGAGCGCGTCGATGATCTCGTCCGCGGCGACGGCCGTGGCGGATGCGTCGAAGAAGAGCAGCAGGTTGCCCGAGTAGTCCGGGACGACGTCCGCGCTGCCGTCCTGGACGGCGCCGACGTAGGCCTCGCGCGCGCCGATGCCCGGCGTGGTCGTCGCCTCGATGTCCGCGGCGTTGAGCGCGCCGGCATAGAGCTCGGCGATGATCTGGCTCTCGGTGAAGTCGGCGGATCCGATCACGAGCGGCCGGTCGACGCCGGAGCCCGTGGCCTGGGGGCCGTCGCCCTCGAGGGGGTCGCCGCCGCTGCAGGCCCCGAGCGTGAACGCGAGGGCGAGCGCGGAGGCGCCGGCGAGCAGGGTACGGCGCCGGCGCCCGGCCCCCGTGGCGGGTCCGTGGTGTACGTTGCGGTTCATGCTCTTCCTCCTGTGGTGGTGGCCAGTCCTGGCGACACGGCCAGCCGCTGGATCGCAGCCAGCACTGCATCCACCACCATAGCCAAAACGGCGATGACGAGGGCACCCCCGAGCACTTGTCCGTAGTCGCGCACGGCGAGCCCGTCCATGAGGAAGCGGCCCAGGCCGCCGAGGTTGATGACGGCGACGACGGCGACGGTCGCGATGATCTGCAGCACGGCGAGGCGCAGCGCACCCATGAGCACGGGAAGCGCGTTGGGGACCTCGACGCGGAACAGCACCTGGGTTTCCGTCAGGCCCATGGCGCGGGCGCCGTCGACGACTGCATGCGGCACCGCTGCGATCCCGGCGGCCGTCCCGGCCAGCAGCGGCGGGACCGCGAGGAGCACGAGCGCCCAGATCGGCGGCATGATCCCCAGCGTGCCGGACAGCAGGATGAAAAGGGTCACCATGCCGAGGGTCGGCAGGGCGCGGAGCATGCCGGCGAGCGCGACGACGGCGACGCGGCCGCGGCCCGTGTGGCCCACGTAGAGGCCGATCGGCACGGCGATGGCGAGGGACAGGGCGAGCGCGAGGCCCGTGTAGGCGAGGTGCTCGGCGACGCGCGCGCCGATGCTCCCGGGACCGCTGAGGGTCCCGGGCTTCGCGAGCCAGTCGAGGAACTGCGCCCACGGGCTCATGCCGCGGGCCCCGTCCGCCGTCCGCCCGGCGCGGCGGGGTCGCCGGGCACGCCGGGGCCGCCTGGTGCCCCCTCCGCACCTGGAATCCCCGCCACCGTCGCGCGGGAGACTCCCGAGGCGGTCGCGCCGGGCATGACCGAGGCGGTCGCGGCGGTCGCGGCCCCCGGCCCGGGGCCGCTGCGGGCGCGGGCCCAGGGCGTGAGGAGCCGCTGCAGCGCTACGAGGACGAGGTCCATGGCCAGGGCGAGGACCAGGGTGGCCGCGATCCCGACGACGATGAGCTCCGGGTAGTTCCTCCGCAGCCCTTCCATGAACAACGTCCCGAGGTTCTCGATGCCGATGAGCGCGCCGACGCTGACGAGAGAGATGTTGCTGACGGAGACGACGCGCAGGGCGGGGAACAGCACGGGCAGGGACAGCGGCAGGTCGACGGCGAGGAAACGGCGCACGGGCCGGTAGCCCAGGGCGTCGGCGGCGCGGAGGATCGCCGGGTCCACGGATTCGAGCGCGTCGGCGGCGCTGCGGACCAGGAGCGCGATCGCGTAGAGCGTGAGCGCCACGATGATGTTCAGGGGGTCCAGGATCCGCGTGCCGAGGACCGCGGGCAGCGCCACGAAGAGCGCGAGCGAGGGGATCGTGTAGAGCAGCCCGCTCAACTGGATGACGGTGCTGCGGGCCGCGCGGCGGCGGCGCGTCCCGTCGGAGCGGATCATCCGCGCCACGGGGATGGAGACGAGCGCGGCGAGCAGGAGCGGGATCACCGCCTGCGCCAGGTGCGCCGCGGAGAGCTCCGCGACGCGGTCCCAGTTCCGGCCGAGCCACTGCATCAGCGGCCGGCCTCCGCGTCGAGCGCCGCTGCGACGTCGGCCAGGGTCGCGACGCCGGCGGGGCGCCCGGCGGCATCCTCGACGACGGCGATCCGGGCGGGCTCGGCGAGCAGGGCGTCGAGGACGGAACGCAGGGACGCGCCGCGCGCGAGGCGCGGCACCCGGGCGAGCGCCCCGGCGTCGTACCCGGAGACGGGCCGCAGCGTCAGCTCCTCCGCGCCGCGGAACGCGAGCGCCCGGAAGCCGCGGTCCCGGCCCACGAAGCGGGCCGTGAACCCGTCCGCGGGCGCCGAGAGGATCTGCTCCGGCGGGGCGAACTGGTGCAGCACTCCCCCGGCCCCGAAGACCGCGACGAGGTCGCCGAGCAGGGTGGCCTCGTCGATGTCGTGGGTGACGAACACGATCGTCTTGGACAGTTCCCGCTGTAGCCGCAGCAGCTCCGCCTGCAGCTCGGCGCGGACCACCGGGTCGACGGCGCTGAACGGCTCGTCCATGAGCAGGATCGGCGGGTCCGCGGCGAGCGCCCGGGCCACGCCGACACGCTGCTGCTGGCCGCCGGAGAGCTGGGCCGGATAGCGGGCCCCGAGCGCCGGGTCCAGGCCCACGCGTTCCAGCAGGCCCGCCGCGGCCCTGCGCGTCTCGCCCTTCGACGCGCCCAGCAGGCGCGGCACGGTGGCCACGTTGTCCGCGACCGTGCGGTGCGGCATGAGCCCGCCCTGCTGCATGACGTAGCCCATCGAGCGGCGCAGCTCGTGCGGGGCCGTCCGCGACACGTCCCGGCCATCGACCTCGATCGTGCCCGAGGTGGGGTCCACCATGCGGTTGATCATCCGCAGCGAGGTCGTCTTGCCGCAGCCGGACGGCCCGACGAAGACCGTCGTCCGACCCGCCGGGACCTCGAGGGTGAGGCCCGAGACGGCGGGGGCACCGGCGTCGTACCGCTTTTCCACGTCCGTGAAGCGGATCATCCGCGGGCCCCCTCGTAGAGGGCGATGGCCTGGTCCACGCGTGAGGTGCGCTCGAGCCGCGACAGCTCCTCGAGCGGGAACCACGCGGCCTCGCTCGTCGTCCCGCCGACCTCGTGCCGCAGCCCTCCGCCGACGATCTGGGCCGAGTACATCACGGCCACGGTCTGCAGCGGGCGCCCCTCGCGCCCGAGCCGCGCTGCGGCCGGCACGTGGCCCGAGTCGACGCCGAGCAGGCCCGTGAGCCGGACCTCGTACCCCGTCTCCTCCGCCACCTCGCGCACCGCCCCGTCCTCGATCGACTCGCCGAGCTCCACGCCGCCGCCGGGCAGCGTCCAGCGCGGTGCGAACTCCGGGCGCGTGGAGCGCATGTCCCACAGGGCCAGGAGAATCGAGCCGTCGCGGACCACGACGCAGTACGCGGCCAGCCGCGTATCGAAGGCCCGCCGGGAAGACGGTGGTTTCCCAGTCATGGACGACAGCGTACCCGCCGGTACCGACGCCCGGGGGCGCAGCGGACCGGGCTGTGGTGGAATATCCCCATGCCTGCCCCGCACCAGCCCCCGGCCCCGGTCCCGCTCGACGCCGTCGACCGCCGCATCCTCGCCGAGCTCATGGCCGACGCGCGCATCAGCAACGCGGCGCTCGCCCAGCGGGCCGGGATCGCGCCGTCGACCGCCCTGCTGCGCACGCGGCTGCTCGTCGAGCGCGGCGTGATCGGCGGCTACCACGCCGAGGTCTCCCTGCCCGCCGTCGGCCGCAGCGTCCAGGCGCTCATCGCCGTGAAGCTGCGCATCCACGACCGCGTGGAGATCGACCGCTTCACCACGAAGATGCCGCGCCTGCCGGAGGTGCTCTCGATGTTCCACGTCTCCGGAGCCACGGACTACCTGCTCCACGTGGCCGTGGGCTCGACCGAGGCCCTGCGCGACTGGGTCCTGGACAACCTGGCCACCGATGCGGCCGTGGGGCATACCGAGACGACGCTCGTGTTCGACCACGTCAAGGGCCAGGACGGGCCGCTGTCCGGGCCCTCCGGCGAGTAGCTCGGCGGCCGAGCACCACCGGCCGGGCACCACCGGCCGGGCACCACCGGCCGTGCGCTACCGAACGAGGTCTACCGGCCGGATGCTACCGCCCGCGGCGGCGCCACGCGACGGCCGCCGCGGTGGCGAGGCATCCGGCCCCGATGGCGCCGGCGAACCAGGCCACGGCGGACGGCAGCCCCACGATCCCGGCGGCGAGGCCCAGCCCCAGGACGGGCAGCGCGCTGCCGAGGTACGTCACGACGTACACCGTGCTGACGACCTGCGCGTGCTGGCGGGCCGGTACGGCCGCTGCGACGTCGTTGAACGCGGCCCGGAACGCGGCCCCCTGGGCGGCGCCGGCGAGGAGGCTGGCCGCGATGAGCAGCGGCAGCGAGGCGAGCGCTCCGGCGAGCGCGATCAGCACGGTCCCGAGCCCCATGAGCACGAGGGCGGCGGGCAGCAGCCGCCGGTGGGCGGTGCCGAGCAGCTGGCTGGCCGCGGAGGCGGCGAGCACGAGCGCGGCGAGCAGGCCCGTCGCGGGCCGTGCCTCGATCCCGAACAGCGCGGCGAAGTATCCGGGGGCCAGCGAGAGGCTGAAGCCGAAGAGCGCGAAGCTGAGGAAGCCGGTGACGGCGGCCGTCCAGAACTGGGGGCGGGCCTCGGCGGAGAGCACGAGCCGGCGCGGGCGCAGCACGCGCGGGGCGGCCCGCCCGGGGGCCGGCTCGAGCGCGGGGCGGGCGCGCAGCAGCCACAGCGGCGCCAGCACGGCCGCGAGGACGGCGGAATGGACGAGGAACGGGGTCGTGGTCGGGGCGGGGAACTGGCTGAGCAGCCCGCCGGCCACGGGGCCTGCGGCGACGCCGCCGGCCGAGGCGAGCAGGGTCAGCCGGCCCGCCCACTCGGGGTGGCGCGGCAGCAGCTCGCGCAAGGCGGCGCTGCTGGCGCCCGTGGCGAGGGCGACGGCGGCGCCCTGCAGCACGCGCCCGGCCACGAGGGCCTCGAGGGAGGGTGCGAACGCGAAGACGAGCCCGCCGGCGATGCCTCCGAGCACGGCGAGGACGAGGGCCGCCCGCCGTCCGATGTGATCGGACCAGTGCCCGTAGAGGACCAGGCCGGCGATGAGCGCCAGGACGTAGGAGGAGAAGGCGAGCGTCACGGCGAGCGGGCCGAGCCCGAGCCGGGCCTGCAGGAGCGGGTAGACGGGCGTGGCGAGGTTGGCGCCGATGAGCAGCAGGGCCATCACGGTGCCGGTGAGCACGAGGCGCGTGCGGACGCCTGCGTCCCAGGCGCCGCGCTCGGCGGGCTGCTCCGCGGCGCGCATGCGCAGTTCGTTGATCACCGTCATGGTGGGTCCTCCTCGGTGGCTCGCCCGCGCCCGGGATCCTCCGTGCGCGCGACAACGTCCAGTGTGCGCTTCGCTTGACGACGATGCGGCGCACTGCATGGCAGGATTGATCATGGTGATCAGAATCGGCACCGAATGTGACGCAAGGGGAATCACGATGAGCACGTGGGACGACCTCGAACTGCGCCTGCTGCTGGCCCTGCTGGCCGAGCCGCGCGCACAGATCGGCGAGCTGGCCGCCGCGCTCGGCGTGGCCCGGAACACCGTGCAGTCCCGGCTGCGCCGCCTCGAGCGCGCGGGAGTGCTGCGCGACGGCGGACGCGACGTGGACCTCGCCGTCCTGGGCTTCGACGTCCTGGCGTTCATCACGATCGAGGTCGCCCATCGGGAGCTCGACGGCGTCGTCGCCTCGCTGCGCGGGATCGAACAGGTCCTGGAGGTCCACGAGATCTCGGGTCGCGGCGACATCTGGTGCCGGGTCGCGGCGCGGGACACCCACCACCTGCAGACCGTGCTGCGGCAGATCCTGCGGTTGCGCGGCGTGATCCGCACGGAGACCTCGCTCGCGCTCAGCGAGCACATCCCCTACCGGGCCCGCCCGCTCCTGCGCCAGCTGATTGACGGGGGCAGGCAGTAGGCTGGAAAAACGTCCCGCGGGGAGCCCTCCGCTCCCCGCGACCACCGCGCGATCCTTGAGGAGGCGCCCCGTAGTGTCCGCACTGGCCGGTCGCCTGAACGGCATCCTGTCCTCGCCTCCGCCGCACCCGCTCTCCGCTCCGGAGTCCGCGCGGGGCTGGCTCGAGCTCGCCTACGAACGCGCCTACGCGGAGGACCACGCCGGCGCGGTCGCGGCCGCGGAGGCGGGCCTCGCCCGGCACCCCGGGACACCGGATCCCGGCATCCTGGACACCGTGCTGGCCTTGTGGGGCATCGCGGCCTCGGTACGGCACATGGACGGGGACGACGCCGGGGCCACCGCCGCCGCGCAGCGCCGGCTCGGTCTCCTCCGGGGCGCGGGACGCCACGCCCAGGCCGACCTCGAGGCAGACCTCGGCCCCTTGCTCTTCCGCGAGCCCGAGGAACCGGAGCTGCCGCTGCTGCAGGCGGCCCTGGCCACGCACCAGGCCGCGGGGGCCCCTCCCGAGGTGCTGGCCGACGTGAGGCTGCCGCTCGCCGTCGTCCGCTTCGAGCGCGGCGACCCGGAGGCGGCCGCGGAACTCGAGGACTGCGTCGATGCCTACGCGGCCGGCGGCCGCACCGAGAGCCAGGCCGGTGCCCTGCTGTACCTGGCCCACGGCTACGCCAAGCAGGGCCGGCCCTCCGACGCCTTGCGCTCGGCCGAGCAGCTGCTGCGGCTCGAGGCGAACCGGGCCATGCGCGGGGCGGTGTGGATGGTCAAGGCCACGGCGCACTCCGAGCTCGGGCACGAGCTCGAGGCGGAGGGCTGCGCCGTGCGCGCGCTCGAACTGTACGCGGGGGCCGGCGTGCGCAAGGGCGCGGTCTCCGCGGCGGCCCTCGTGGCCAACCTGGCCTCGCAGTCCGGGGACACCGAGGCGGCCGTGCTGGCGTGGCGGATCGCCGTGGAGCAGGCGGAGCGCGGCGAGTTCGACGAGACGTGGGCCGTGCGTCTGGCCCTGGGCAACCAGCTGCTGGAGGCCGAGGAGTTCCTGCTGGCCGAGGAGGTCCTCTCCTCGCTCGCCGGTTCGCTCGAGGCCGTCAACCGCCCGGCGGACCAGGCCCGGGCCCTGATGTCGCTCGGACACTGCCTGCGCCACCAGGAGCGCGGCGCCGAGGCGCTCGAGGCCTGGGCACGGGCGGAGCGGCTCTTCGAGCGCAACGGCGAGGAGGGCGAGGCCTCCCGCGCGGCCCTGACCGCCGGGACCCTGGTCTCCCGCGACGGCGACGTGCGGGACGCGCTGGCCTCGTTCGAGCGCGCCGTGGGCCTGGCCCGCCGCGCGGGCGAGGACGATCCCGGGGCTCTTCCGCAGGCGCTGCACGCCCTGGGCCACGGACTCTGCGAGACCGGGGACGCCGACGGGCTCGCGGCCCTCGAGGAGGCCGTGATGCTCGCCGACGCCCACGGGGCGCAATGGCACGCGGCCGACTTCCGCGACACCCGGGCGCGCAGCCTGTGGGCTCTGGGGCACGGGACGGAGGCCGTCGCCGCGGCGCTCGAGGCCGCGGACCTGTTCAAGGAGGCCGGGGACCCGGACGCCTCGGGCAATGCCGAGCTGTTCGCCGCGCACGTGCTCGGCGGAACGGGACGTAACGACGAGGCCGTGCGCCTGTACCGGCTGACGGCCGCCGAGCACCACGAGAGCGTGGCCCACGTCTACGCGGCGCAGCGCGGTCTGGCCGACGTCCTCGCCGCCATGGGCCTGCCCGTCCAGGCGCGCGAGGCACGGGAGGCCGCGGAGCAGGCGCTGCGGGACGCCGGAGTGGAAGCCCCCGGGGACGGGCCGGAGGCCTAGCGTGCGCTTCTCATCTTCATCTCATGTGCGGTGCGTTTAATGATGTCCATGGCCCCGCGCAGCATCCAGCCCTACCTGACCGCCATCGTGGCCGTCGCCGTCCTCGCGGTCGGCTTCATCCTGGGCAGCACGCTCGCCGATCCCCGTCCCGTGGACCTCGGCCCCGCGGTCAACCACAGCGGCGCCCCCGCCGGGGGAGGCAACGGCAGCCCGTCGGAGCCGTCGTCCACCGAGGCACCGGCCCCGTCGTCCTCCGCCACCGGCTCCGGCACCCCGGACCCCTCGCCGTCGCCCTCGAGCTCGGCCCCTCCCACGCCCGCACCGACGACCCAGCGCCCGGCGCCCCCGCGCACCGCCGTCCCCGTGCGGCCCGCGCCGCCGGTCGAGTACGACGACGATGATGACGACGACGATGACGATGACGATGACGATGACGATGACGACGATTGACCGGCCCCAGCAGGGCCCGTCCTCCCGCCGGGGATGCGCGGGGACCGATGCCTGAGCGCGCGCGGAGCAGGGGCCGGGGCGATTCGATGCTCGTCCGCGGCTCGGTGGGGGCGCGGTTGCTGACGTCCATGATCCTGCTGGCGCTCCTGACGCTCGTCGTCGCCGGGGCCACCTCCTACGGCCTCCAGCGCAGCCAGGTCGCGGCGCGCATCGACGACTCCCTCGCCCGCTCCGTCCGCGAGTTCCGCGTACTCGCCGAGGGCGGCGTCTCACCGGAGACCGGGCAGCCGTTCACGCTCGCGGAGGACCTCGTCTACCTCGCGATGCAGCGCACGCTGCCCGCCGCCAACGAGGGGCTCATGGCGCTGAACCCCACGGGCGTGCGCTGGCAGGCCCCCGAGTCCGTGTCGCTGCGGCTCGAGCAGGACCGGCAGCTCGTCGACGCCGTCATCGGCGCCGGGGCTCCCGAGCGCGTGACGCTGCACAACCTCACCACGACCGCCACGAACTACCGGCTGGTCGTGCTGCCCGTCCAGCTCGAGGGCGACGAGGCTCCCATGCTGTTCGTCCTCGCCTACGACTCCGAAGCCGAGCTCGCCGAGCTCAACCAGTCCTACGCCGTGTTCTTCGGCGCCGGGATCGCCGCGCTGATGCTCGCGACCCTGCTCGGCGGCTTCCTGGTCTCGCGCCTGCTGCAGCCGCTGCGGCAGCTGCGCACCACCGCCGAGAACATCACGGAGCACGACCTCGACCGGCGGCTGACGGTTTCCGGAACGGACGACCTCGCCGACCTGTCCCGGACCTTCAACCACATGCTGGACCGGCTCCAGGCCGCGCTCGGCTCCCAGCGCCAGCTGCTCGACGACGTCGGGCACGAACTGCGCACCCCGATCACCATCATCCAGGGCCACCTCGAGCTTCAGGACAACAACGATCCCGAGGACGTGGCCCAGAGCCGGGCGATCGCGCTCGACGAACTGGACCGCATGGGGCTGCTCGTGGAGGACCTCGTGACGCTCGCGAAGTCCGACCGCGCCGACTTCGTCCAACACGGCACGGTGGAGCTGGACCACCTGCTCGACGACGTCGTGGACAAGGCCGCGGCCCTCGGCGAGCGGCGCTGGATCGTGGAGCAGCGCGGCCACGGCACCGTGCAGCTGGACCCGCGCCGGATCACCCAGGCCATGCTGCAGTTGTGCCAGAACGCGGTGAAGTTCTCCGCCGATGGCTCCACCGTGGCCCTCGGCTCAGCGCTGCTCGGGGACACCCTGCGGCTCTGGGTCCGCGACGAGGGCGTGGGCATCCGCCCCGAGGACCGCGAGGAGATCTTCCTGCGCTTCGCGCGCGGCTCCAACGGCAGCCGCGCGGAGGGGTCCGGCCTCGGCCTGACCATCGTCGACGCCATCGCCGCAGCGCACGGCGGTACCGTGAGCGTGCAGTCGACGCCCGGCGTCGGTTCGACCTTCTACCTGGACCTGCCCGCAGGCGGCAGCGACGCACCGGAGACCGAAAGGCAGGCCCGTGAGCCAGATCCTGATCATTGAGGACGAGCAGCGCATCAGCTCGTTCGTATCCAAGGGGCTGCGCTCCGCCGGCTTCCAGCCCACCGTGGCCGAGACCGGGCAGGAAGGGCTGTACCTGGCACAGACCGGGGACTTCGAGCTCGTCGTCCTGGACCTGGGGCTGCCCGACCTCGACGGATTCGAGGTCCTGCGGCAGATCCGCGCCGGGCACAATGACGTGCCGGTGGTCATCCTGACGGCCCGCTCGAGCGTCGACGACACCGTGCAGGGCCTCGAGAACGGCGCCGACGACTACATGGCCAAGCCGTTCCGCTTCGAGGAGCTGCTCGCGCGCGTCCGGCTGCGCCTGCGCCCCGAGGCCAACGGGGCCGGACAAGACCGGCTCGAGCACGAGGGCCTGGTCCTGGACCTGCGCTCCCGCCGCGTGGAGGCCGACGGGCAGGGCGTGGACCTCTCCGCCCGGGAGTTCGCACTCGCCGAGGCGTTCCTGCGCAACCCGGGACAAGTGCTCAGCCGGGAGCAGCTGCTCTCGAGGGTCTGGGGCTACGACTTCGACCCGGCCTCGAACGTCGTGGACGTCTACGTGCGCTACCTGCGCAACAAGCTCGGTGCCGACCGCTTCGAGACGGTCCGGGGCATGGGCTACCGCCTCGCTTCGAAGGCCTGACGCGGCCGGGTTCCTCCCCCACGCACGAAGGCCGCGGCGGCCGGGTTCCCTGGGGGGAGGAACCGGGCCGCCGCGGCGGGAGGGTGTCCGGGGATCAGTCGGCGGAGCCTGCGCTGGGGGCGCTCTGGGCTGAGGCTGCCGAGGCCGGGGACACCGGGCTCACGGGGCTTGCTGCGGAGACGGGGCTCGCAGGCGAGGCCGGGCTCGCCGCCGACGCCGGGCTGGCGGGGCTCGCGGCGGACGCGGGGCTGGCCGGGCTGGCCGGGCTCGGCGCGCTGGCCGGGGAGCCGGGGCTGGCCGGGCTGGCCGGGGAGCCGGGGCTGGCCGGCGAGGCGGCGGAGGCGCCGCGCTGCGTGAAGTCGCTGTCCTTCAGGGTCGCGGGCGTGATCTCGGCGGCGGGCTCGCGGGCGGGCTGCGTCGCCGTTCCACCTTCTGCGGCCGGCGCGACCTGGATGCCGGACCCGAGGTCCTGCGTACCGTTGAAGAGGTCGGTGTCGGCCACGGCGGCCCCGGCTCCGACGGCGACGACACCGAGCGCCCCGGTGATGGTCCAGAAACTGCGGTTCTTCATGATGTCCTCCGTGATCCGTCCGGCCCCTGCGGGCCGGTGGTGGCTTCTGCTTCCCTTCCAGTGTGGAGAGCGGGAATGAGAGCAAGAGGAGAACCGGATGAGAAGGCTCTCATCTGAGCCGCGGCGCCCGGCGCGCGGCGGCAGTCCCGGGGAACGCCCCGGATCAGAGGCGCTCGAGCAGCGCTTCGGCCGCGGCGAGGCGGGCCCTGGCCGAGGGCTCCCACCCCGTCGTCCCCGGCGTGCGTGCGCCGGCGACGAGCGAGACCGCCACGGCCGCGGCCCGCGTCCACAGCGCGCGCCGGTCGACGCCGTCCTCGAACGCCGCCCCGAAGCGTTCCACGGCGGCGGGCACGTGCACATACCGGGCGTCGACGGCCGGGAGGACGGCGAGGTGGCCCAGGAAGCACGCGAGGTCGTCGACGCGGTGGCCGGGCCCCACCGAGTCGACGTCGAGCAGGCCGGAGACGCGGGAGCCGTCCATGAGCAGGTTCGCCTCGTAGAAGTCGCCGTGGGAAGGCACCACCGGTCCGCGGTCCGTGGAATCGAGCAGCCGCCCGAGCCGGGAACGGAGGCGGCCGATCCGCTCCTCGTGCGCGGGCAGCGCGACGGCGGCCGCGGAGGCGTAGTGCCGCAGCCGGTCCGACCACGCGGGACGCCGGGGCAGCTCGAGCACCTCCGGCGGGAGGCCGTCCAGGAGCGCGGTCAGTTCCGCCGGATCCACGCCGGCCGCCCCGTCGGACAGCAGGGAGCGCGAGAGCGGGACGCCGGGCGCCTCGCCGAGCGCCACGACGTCCAGCACCGGGTCCCCGAGCGGGCGCGGAACGGGCAGGCCCGCCGCGGCCAGGAGCGTGTGCCGGTGGTGCAGCTCGGCTGCGAGCGGCGGCCGCATGACCTTGAGGTAGACGCGCCGGCGCACGGAGAGGGGGCCGGGGAGGACGAACTCCGCCCGCAGCACGGCGCGGCGCAGCGGCCGGTAGGTGACGGTCTCGATCTTCTCCAACCGCCCCTCGGCGCCCCAGTGCCCGGCCACGCGCTCGGGCGAGGCGGCGAGCGCGAGTCCCGGAAGCCGCGGATCGTCCGGATGGCGCCACAAGTGCACGGTGAGCGATCCGGCGTCGGACTCCTCCCCGGCCGGCACCTCGACGGACACGGTGCCGGGAACGGGGCCGACGGGCTCGGTGGTCAGCCCAATGAAGCCCCCGCCGCGTTCCCACGGCAGCTCGTAGAGGGCGCTGATGCCGGCCCCGGGCCGGTGCTGGAGCTGGACCTGGAGCGGCGGGGCGGGGCAGGCGGCCGGCAGTCCGTCGGGGGCCGGACGCTCCTGGGCGAGCGCGGCGTCGATGAGCTCCGCGGCATGTTCCTGGAGGAACGCGAGCTGGCGGTCCTCCGGCCAGCCGGAGGATCGGGGCGCCGGAACCGCCACGGTCCCGGGATCAGGCGCGGCGGCGCTGCAGCACGGCATCCAGGTTGATGCGCGGCTGCTGCGGACGGGCGGGTGCCACGGTGGCGACGGCCGTGCGGCCCGCGGCCTGCTCGGCCGATTCGGCCACCTTGACGCGGGTGTCGGCGAGGATGCTCGTGACGTGCTGCGGCTTCTTCTGCTCCGGGACGGGCAGCGGGGCGGGGGCCGGGCGCTCGGCCTTCGCGGCGGAGACGTAGGCCGGGCGCGGGACCTCGACGGGATCCCACGTGGCGGACGCGGTGCCCGCGGCGACGCGACGGGCCTCGGCGCGCAGCTCGGTGAGCGTCGGCACGGACTCGGCCGGACGGGCCGGTTGGGCGTCGAAGAGCTCGGTTTCGCGCCGCGGCGCCGGCGCGGGCACAGCGCTCATGGCCTCGGCGAAGGCCGCCTCCATGCGGGCCAGCGAACGGCGTCGGCGGCTGCGGACGGCGAGCGCGCGCAGGGCGACGAAGCTCGCGACGGCCAGGGCGAGGGCGGCGAGGGGGAGGACGCCGGAGACGACGCCCGCGAGCGCGAGGATCCCGGTCACGGGGAAGGCGAGGAGCGAGACGGCTCCGGCGCCGGCGACCGCGAGGCGGTCGTAGCGCAGACGCAGGGGCGCGGTCCGGGCAGCTGCGGGACGGGGTGCTGCGGTGGCCATGGTCTTCCTCCGTGGGCGGGCTGGGCGTGTGGAGCGCCGTTCCGCGGGGGGCGCGGATCGAAGCAGTCCGGGGACGACGAACGCGACCAGCAGTCCGACCATGGCCACGAGGACCGCGGAGCTCTCGATTCGCACATCCACACGCACGACGTTACGTCCCGTGCGCGCCGCGGCCCGGGATTGTCCCCGGTGTGTCCGCTGATCAGGCGTTTTCCCGCCATCCACGGAGGTGCCGGGCGGGCTCCTCGCTGGCCGTCAGGGCGAACGTCCGGTGGTCCGCCCAGGCCCCGTCGATGTGCAGGAAGCGCTCGCGCACCCCCTCGTTGCGGAAGCCGAGCTTCTCGGCCACGCGCAGGCTCGGGGCGTTCTCCGGACGGATGTTGATCTCCAGCCGGTGCAGCCCCAGGGTGCCGAAGCAGAAGTCGGCGGCCAGGGCGACGGCGTCGGGGGCCAGCCCGTTGCCGGCCCGCGCGCCATCGACCCAGTAGCCGATCGACGCGCCCAGGGCCGAACCCCAGGTGATGCCCGAGACCGTGACCTGGCCGGCGATCGCAGGCTCACGGCGGGTCGGCTCCCGCACGCAGACGACCCACGGGAGCGCCTGGGCGAGGCGGGCCTGCCCGTTGAGCGAGCGGACCATCTGGGAAAAGCTCGGGAGCCGGCCGTCCGGGTTCGGGAGCGTGGCCTCCCAGGGCTTGAGCCAGTCGTGGTTCCGCCGCCGCACGGCCGTCCATTCGGCCTGGTCCGAGCGGCGCAGCGGGCGCAGCAGCACGTCGCCGCCGTCGAGGACGGCCGGCCACCAGGGGGCTGCGCGTGACATGGGGCCAGCATAACCGCGCCCGAGCCTACGATGGGCTCGTGGACATGCTGAGCAAGGACGACGCCCGGACCCTCTACCGCGCACGGCGCAGGGTCCTGGGCGCACCCGCGCGGGACGCCGAGGCCGCGCGCATCGCGGCCCATCTGCTGCCGTGGCTCGAGGAGGCGGCTCCACGGCGCCGCGTGGCGAGCGTGCTCTCCTACGGCGCGGAACCGCCGACGGGGCCCCTGAACGCGGAGCTGCACGCGCGCGGATTCGCCGTGGTGGTGCCCGTCTGCGAGCCGGAACGCCTCCTCTCCTGGGTCCGCTGGCACCCCGGCGTGCCGATGGGCCGCAGCGCCGTGGCGCCGATCGACGAGCCGATCGGCACGCGGGAGGACGTGCGCTCGATGGCCCGCACCGACGTCGTCCTGGTTCCCGCCCAGCTCGTGGATTCGAGCGGTGCCCGGATGGGCCAGGGCGGGGGCTACTACGACCGCTTCATCGCCTCGCTCGACGCGCTTCCGGCCCGGCCCGTGCTCCTGGCGTCCGTCTACCGGCACGAGCTGCTCCCGGCCGGCTCGTTCGAGGTGGACGCGCTGGACCGCCGGGTCGACGGTGTCGTGACGGCCGACGGATTCACGTGGTTCGCTCCCCCGCTGCCGCCGGACGGGCCCCTCGCGTAGGACGCTCGTGTAGAATTGGCACTCGGATACGGCGAGTGCCAACCTTGGAGGACCCCGGTGGTTCCCCCGCGGCGCGCCCGGTCCGACCGTCAAAGCCTCCGGAGGAACCCATGCCGACCTACGCCTATGCCTGCAAGGACTGCACGCACGAGTTCGAGACCGTCCAGTCCTTCAGCGACGACTCGCTCACCGTCTGCCCCGAGTGCCGGGGCTCACTGCGGAAGAAGTTCAACAGCGTCGGCGTCGTCTTCAAGGGCTCGGGCTTCTACCGCACGGACTCCCGGGGCGGCTCGAGCGCTTCCGCTCCCGCCGCCTCGACGACGGACTCCGCCTCCTCCGCGTCCGGCTCCCCGTCCACCGGTGCCTCCCCCTCGGGCGGATCCACGTCCTCGAGCCCGGCGCCCGCGGCGGCCTCCGCGGCCTCCTGACCGCAGGGCCGCCCCGGAGGCGAACGCCCTCCACACCCCCGATGTCCCGGCGGACCGTCCACACCACGCGGTGTGGGCGGTCCGCCGTCGTTTCGGGTGTGGCTCACTGGAGGCATGAGGTTCCTCCCCGCCCCCGCCGGCCTGCGCTCCGCTCCGCGCGGGCCCGTCCCCTACCGTCGCTCATGGCGCGAGCTGCTCTCCGTCTACCGCCGGCCCCTCGCGGCGGCACTCGCGGCGCTCGCGGTCGCCTCCGCCCTCGCGGCGCTGGCCCCGGAGCGCGCCGAGAAGGTGCCCGTCGTCGTCGCGGCGCGTGAGCTGCCGACGGGCGCGGTCGTGGGCGCCGGAGACGTCGAGCTCGTCGAGCTGGCCGAGGCCGCGCTGCCGCCGGATCTCATCGCGGATCCCGCGCGGGTCGCGGGAAGCCAGCTCGCGGTCCCGCTCGCCGCCGGCTCGCCCGTCTCGGAGGCGATGCTCGTGGGGCCCGGCCTGCTGACGGGAACGCGTCCGGGAACGGTCGCGGTGCCGGTGCACCCGAGCGACCCCGAGACGGTGGCACTGCTCTCCCCCGGACAGCTCGTGGACGTGGTCCTGAGCGAGGGCAACGGCTACGAGCGGCCCGTCGAGTCCACGGTGCTCGCCCGGCGCGTCCCGGTGCTCTGGGTGCCCACGGGGAACGACGCCGGAGCCTGGCTCGGCGGGCAGGGCGCCTCCACGGGCGGCATGGTGGTGCTGGGCGCGGATCGGGAACAGTCAGCTGAGCTCGCCGGCGCCGGAACGCGCGGGAGGATCTTCCTGGTCCTCGTGGCCGCGGAGGGCCCGCCGTAGCCTCCGGCCGCCGTCGTCCGGGCTCCCGTCGTCCGGGCCGAGGGTCTCGGCCCGGTCCCGGGGCCCGCGCCCGCCTGCGGCTCGGCTGTCGCGGTGGGCTGGCTCAGCCCCAGTGCGGCGGTCGCTGCTCCAGCAGCCAGCGGTCGCGGTCCTCGGAGGAGTCCCCCCACGCGCGGGGATCGTCCTCCGCGGCGCGGCGCGGCAACACGCTCTCGGCCGCCCGTCGTCCGATCGGCGGGGATTCGTCCCCGACCGGGCCCGCAGTCGATCCGACCGCGGTCGGCTCCGTCGTCCCCGCCACCGAGGTTCCTCCCGTGGCGGCGCGGCGGCCCACACGGGACGTCCCGTCCACGGCTGCTGACGTCTTGCCGGCTGCGGACACGGCCGCTCCCTCCCGCTCGTCGGCCGCCACCGGGCCGAGGTCAAGCGACGCGGCGAGCGCGTCGGCGATCGATCCCGGATCGCTGAAGACGTCGATCGTCCACAGCGGCACGTAGCGCCAGCCGAGGGCCTCGAGCTGCTGCGGGCGCAGGCGGCTGCGCTGGCGCACGGTCATGGACCGGTACTGCTGCGTGCCGTCGGAGACGATCGCGAGCGGCGGGGTGTCCGCGGCGTCGGCGTCCGGGGCCTGGGCCGCGAGGTCGAGGACGCCACGGTGGCTCTGCGCCACGCGCGCGCCGCGTTCCTCGAGCCGCGCCTTGAGGTCCGCCACGAGTGGATCGCCGAGCGCCTCTCCGTCGCCGGAGACGCCGGAAGACCCGGAGAGCACACGCCCGACGAGCTCGATGAAGCGCGACGCGCCTCCCTTGATCCGGTCCGGGTCGAGGTCCTCGGGCTTGAGCGAGGTGACCAGGTGGAGCAGGGCCCGGGAGCGGGTGACGGCGGTGACGAACAGCTCGTCGCCGCGCGTCCCGGACAACGGGCCGAAGTCGTGCACGGCCTTGCCGTGCGGCGTGCGCCCGTAGCCGAGCGAGAACACGACCGCGTCGCGGACCAGCCCGTGGGCGCGCTCGACGGAGGAGACCTGGAACTTCTCGCCGGAGCCGCGGAAGAACTCGACGGCCCACGGGTAGTTGGGCAGCTGGACCTGGATCGCCTCGGCGATCCGGGCCGCGTGGCGCTGGTTCCCGGCCACGACGGCGAGGGAGAGGTCGGGGCGGCGGCGCGCGTGGGCGAAGACCAGGTCCACGACCCGGTTGACCTCGGCGACCGTCGTCTCGACGGCCTCGGCGCCGGCCGCGGGCAGGCCCGTGCCGTCCGCAACGTACTCCACGGTCAGCGCCGGCGACTGCCCGGAGAGGCCCCGCGCGGCGGGGAGCCGGCGCAGCCGTCCCTCGTAGTAGGCATCGCCAAGCGCCTCCGTCAGGCCCTCGTCGACCCCGCGGTAGACGGTGTCGAGGCGGCGCAGCGGCAGGACCCCGGCCAACGCGGTGAACGTCGAGACCGGTTCCGCCGGCCCACGCAGCGACGCGGTGGGATCCACCGAGACCTGGAAGGACCGCGGCGCGCCGAGCAGCGCGTCGCCGAACGCCACGACCTGCCCGGAACGGCTGATGGAGCCGATCGCCGCGCGGAGGGAGAGCGCGTCCGCATCGAGCAGGATCACCGCGTCGAAGCGCGTCTCGGCCGGCACGGCCGCGGGGATCTGCAGCGGCGATCCGATCCACAGCGGCAGCAGCGACGTCACGAGCGGGGCGCCGAGGCCGCACAGCGCCTCGATGGACGGTTCGCCGTCCTTGAGCATGGCACGCAGTTCCCGGGACGCGGCCCGGTGGTCGGCCAGCGCGGCCTTCCACCGCTGGGCCAGGAGCCAGCACAGGCGCGAGGCGCCGGAGGCGATGTGCGTGTTGTCGGCCAGCCGGTACTCGGCCTCGAGCCGGCGCAGCTTCTTGCCGTCGGCCATCGCCAGGTAGTCGTCGCCGCTGATCATGGCCTCGAGGGCGGACTGCCACCAGGCGAGGTCCAGCTCGGCGGCGACCTCGTCGGGGCCGACCTCGCGCTCGGCGAGGTCCACGAGGAGCTCCTCGAGGCCCTGGTTGCGCAGCTGCTCCTGGAGCAGCGTCCGCTCGGGCAGGACCTCGAGCGCCTCGGCGTCGGCCACGAGGGCCTGCAGCCGCTCGACGAGGGTGTCGATCGGAAGCCGGTGCAGGGCGTCCTTCTTGTCCACGCGGGCCAGGGCGTCGGCCAGGCGGTGCAGGCGCTCGTCGGCGTCGCGGTAGGCCTTGTTCAGCTCCAGCAGGCCGGTCGGCACGGTCGGGTGGCGCTGGCTCGTGGCGTAGCGGGACCACAGCCCGCGCTGGACCTGGACGTCCTGGAGCGAGGCGTGCAGGTCGGCGATGTGCACGCCGGGGCGCACGTACTCCTTGGCGACGCGGCGGAGGCGAGAGCGCGTGATCGAGGACATCTCGACGCCGCGGTCGCGCCGCCACGCGGACGTCGCGGTCGCGGAGATGAGGTCCTCGACGGAGCGGTCGAAGATGTCCGGCTCGAACTTGTCCAGGCTGCCCCGCACCGCGACGAGGAGCTCGAGCTGCTCCCCCCACTCGATGAACGTGGTGCCGAGGGTGATCTCCGAGTGCCCTGCCACTTCCTTCATGGTGGTGCGCAGGCCGGGCAGGTCCCCGCTCAGGCTGCGGGCGAGGCCGAGGGCGTCCTCGGTGTCCTTGCGGTTGCGCAGCCGCGCGCCGAACCACGGGCTGCGCGTCGTCTCGACGCTGAAGCTGCCGACCTCGGCGGCACGCTTGAGCCGCGCCGAGGTCTCCTGGCGGTCGGTGATGCTGTCGAGCACGGAGCGCTTCAGCCGCACCGTCGTCGACGGCGCCGGGTCGAGGGCGGTCAGCCGGGCGAGTTCCTGCATGGCCTGATACGGCGAGCAGCGCCAGCGCTGGCGCGTGGTGTGCAGGGAGCGGACGTGGTCCAGGAGGGCGTGGCGGTGCGAGACCAGGTTCTTGTGCAGCTTCTCCAGCTGCGGTTCGGTGGCCCGCTCGTTGCGCAGGATCGCGGCGGTGAGCTGGCGGCGCAGCTGCTCCGGCCCGGTCTCGGGCGACATCCGCAGCGCGAGGCTGCCCAGCTGTAGCGAGTCGAGGCGCTCCGTGAACGCCTCGGCCGTCGAGCGGCGCTCCGCGACCACGAGGACGCGCTTGCCCTGCCCGGCCAGGAGGGCGGCCGCGTTGACGGCCGTCTGGGTCTGGCCCGTTCCCGGCGGGCTGGAGACCACGAGGGACTCCCCCGCCTCGACGAGGTCGAGCACTTCCTGCTGGCTCGCGTCGGCGTCGAGGACCAGCATCTCGTCGGCCGGGTCCCGCTCGTCGCTGCTGAGCACGGTGATCCCCGGATCGGGGACCTCGACCTCTTCCCCGGCGTCGGCGGCCAGGAGGCTGGCGACGACGGGGTGGGACGGATCCAGCCGGTCCGGGTCCGCCGGGTCGGCGAGGTCGGCGAACGTCGAGGCCAGGAGCCGGTGCTCGACGACCGTTCCCGGGATCGGGGACAGCTGCTCGCGCAGGGTGTCCATGGCCTGGCGCGGGTCGAAGCGGGCGGTCATGTAGGCCGCGGCGGCGAGGGCCTCGACGTCGATGCGCAGGCCGTGGGCCTCGGCGAAGTACCGCACGAGCGCCGGATTGACCTGGGCGCGCCCGGTGAGCTGGAGCTCGTAGTCGTCCTGGCCGTCGCGCGCGGTGAGCGCGATCCGGCCGAGCATCACGGGCGCGCTGAACTGCTCGGAACGGCCGTCGACGGTCGCGCGCCACGTGACGAGGCCGGACGCGAGGTAGCCGACGTCGATCCCGCGGTCCTCGGAGAGCTCCTGGATCTTGGCGCGCAGGGCGCGCGCGGTGCGCTTGCCGGCGAGGAAGACGTCCTGGTCCCGCAGCAGCATGGACAGCCGCGTGCGCCGCCCCGCGAGGAACTGCGCGAGCCCCGAGGGGTGCGCGTGCGTGATGTCGATGCTGTTCGACGGCGAACCGGCGAACCGCAGCAGCGTGTCCGTCCCGGCTCCCGGCCCCAGCTTCTCCAGCCAACCGGCCAGCGCCGACGCACCCTCCTGAGTCCCTCGCACGGGAATACCGCCTTCCTAGCTCTTGCGCCGCGGGCCTGCCCTAGCCGGACGCACTCTCTAAACTACTGGACTCGCCGCCTCGAGCGGCCGAACGAAACACTCGCCCGGGCGGGCAATCGGCTCGGCGTCCCGGGAAACGGCGAGGGGAGGAGCCTGCGCCCCTCCCCTCCCGCGGCCGTCGTCCCGGCCGATCCGGCGTCAGGACGCCGGGCCTACTCCCATTCGATGGTGCCCGGCGGCTTGCTCGTCACGTCGAGCACGACGCGGTTCACGCCGTCGACCTCGTTGGTGATCCGGTTGGAGATCCGGGCCAGCAGATCGTAGGGCAGGCGGGACCAATCGGCCGTCATCGCGTCCTCGGAGGACACGGGGCGCAGCACAATCGGGTGGCCGTAGGTGCGGCCGTCGCCCTGCACGCCCACGGAGCGGACGTCCGCGAGGAGCACGACGGGCATCTGCCAGACCTCCTGGTCCAGGCCCGCAGCGGTCAGCTCGTCGCGGGCGATCGCGTCCGCCTTCCGCAGCAGCTCCAGGCGCTCCTCGTTGACCTCGCCGATGATGCGGATGCCCAGGCCGGGGCCCGGGAACGGCTGGCGCTGGACGATCTCGGCGGGCAGTCCCAACTGGGCGCCCACCGCGCGGACCTCGTCCTTGAAGAGGGTGCGCAGCGGCTCCACGAGCTCGAACTGCAGGTCCTCGGGCAGGCCGCCGACGTTGTGGTGGCTCTTGATGTTCGCCGCACCCTCGCCGCCGCCGGACTCGACGACGTCCGGGTACAGCGTGCCCTGGACGAGGAAGCGCACGGGCTCCCCGCTCTCGGCGGCGTCGGCCATGATCGCGGCCTCGGAGGCCTCGAACGCGCGGATGAACTCGCGGCCGATGATCTTGCGCTTCTCCTCCGGGTCGGTGACGCCGGCGAGGGCGTTCAGGAAGCGCTCCTGCTCGTCGGCGACGTACAGCTTGGCGCCCGTGGCGGCGACGAAGTCGCGCTCGACCTGCTCGGCCTCGCCCTCGCGGAGCAGGCCGTGGTTGACGAACACGCACGTCAGCTGGTCGCCGATGGCGCGCTGGACGAGGGCCGCGGCGACGGCGGAGTCGACGCCGCCGGAGAGGCCGCAGATGGCACGGCCGGTGCCGACCTGCTCGCGGATCCGCTCGACCTGCTCCTCCACGATGTTGCCCGTGGTCCAGTCCGGCTCGAGGCCCGCCCCGTTGAAGAGGAAGTTCTCGATGACGCGCTGGCCGTAGACCGAGTGCTTGACCTCGGGGTGCCACTGGACGCCGAAGAGCCGCTTGGACTCGTTCGCGAACGCGGCGACGGGTGCGCCGGCGGTGGAGGCGAGGACGTCGAAGCCCTCGGGGGCCTCCTGCACGGAGTCGCCGTGGCTCATCCAGACGTTCTGGCTCGCGGGCAGGCCGGAGAGCAGGGACCGGGAGTCCCCCGTGGAGTTCGCGTCCGTGGCGCCGTACTCGCGCAGGCCCGTCTTGGCGACCGTGCCGCCGAGGGCGTTGGCCATGGCCTGGAAGCCGTAGCAGATGCCGAGGACGGGAACTCCGGCCTCGAACAGCTCGGCGCCGACGCGCGGTGCGCCGTCGGCGTAGACGCTGGAGGGGCCTCCGGAGAGGATGATCGCGGCAGGGTCCTTGGCCAGGATCTGCTCGGTCGTGAAGGTGTGGGGGACGATCTCCGAGTACACGTGGGCCTCGCGGACGCGGCGGGCGATCAGCTGCGCGTACTGGGCGCCGTAGTCGACGACCAGGACGGGGCGGTGTTCGGTGGCGGGAGCTGGGTTGGTCACGGGCTCTACCTTAGTCGACGGGACGGGGCCTAGTAGCGCTTGGCGGCCTGCGGGTGCTCGGCCAGCTCGCGCTCGACTTCGCCGTGCACGCGCCTCTCCATGAAGAAGGACAGCAGCGGCACGACCCCTCCGAGGGCGATCGTGATGAAGCGCATGAACGGCCAGCGCATGAGCGACCACAGGCGGAAGTCCGCGATCAGGTACACGACGTACATCCAGCCGTGGACGATCAGCACCACGGAGGAGAGGTTGACCCCGCCGGTGAAGGAGTCCTCGGGCAGGAAGCCCAGGACGTTCGACGCACCCTCGGCCGTGGTGCCGCCCGCGACGATCTCGGCCCCGAAGCCGTACTTGGCGACCATCTCGACGACCACGAGGAGGAGCATCACGCCCGTGGCGTAGGCGAGGACCTTGTAGAAGCCGGCGGCGGAACGGATCTGCGCGGGGGTCCCGGCGAAGCGGCGCTTCTTGCCGGCGGGGCGCGGGGCGGGGCTGGGCTGGGTCACTGCTGGTCCTCGGATCGGGAATCGGTGGATTGGCGGGCGTCGGCGTCGAGATCGGTGGTGGCGGCGAGGTCGTCCTCGTCCTCGTCGGCGAGCTCTTCCTGCTCGCGCCGGTAGTCGTCCACGACGAGGCGCCACCAGAGGAACACGGCGAACCCGGCGAAGACGACCCACTCGATCCCGTAGAACACGTTGAGCCAGTTGACCTGGCGCTCCTGCGGCTGCGGGCCGATCTCGATGGCGTCGAGCCCGGTCGCGACGGCCCCGGCGTCCTCGCCGGCGGCGGTCCGGACGTCGAACGCGGCGAGGAATCCGCTGTAGGCGTCGACATCCCAGAGATTGATCAGCTGGGCGACGGAGAGCGAGGCGTAGGCGCCGTCGACCGGGGCCTGGTCGAGCGGCGCCTCGGTGGGCAGCAGGCGTCCGGTGACCTCGAGCTCCCCCTCGGGGGCGGGCCCCGGCGGGGTCGGATCGGGCTGCCAGCCGCGGACGACGGCGATCGCCGCGTCCCCGGGGGCGTCGTCGACGGAGAACGGGGCCACGACCCAGTACCCCTCGCGGCCCTCGTCGATGCGGTGGGCGACGAGCACCTGCTCCTGCGGCAGGAAGCGGCCGCTCGCGGTGACCACCTGGTCCGCGTCCGCGGCGAGCATGGGGCGGAAGGGCTCGAAGTGGGCGGTGAGCTCGACGGGCGTCTCGGTCGTGGTCACGGGCGGCGGGGCCTCGCTTCGCGAGCGGTCGAACTGCCACTGGCTCAGGAGCACGAACACGCTCGCCACCGCCAGGGCGCCCACGAGGGCCAGGATCCACTGGGGTTTCAGGGCGGTTCGCAGCACCGTACCAGCCTACTTCGATTGCCTGTAGAACTCCGAATGCGCCTCGGCGCCCGGGGCCTCAGACGGCGCCGAAGTCCACGGTGGAGTTGATCAGCTCGGCGATGACCTCGGGATCGTACGCCCGGCGCAGGGATTCGCGGAAGCCCTGCTTGGACAGGCTCCGGGCGAGCGCTGCGAGCAGCTGCAGGTGCAGGGAGAAGCTGTCGGCGGGCGTGGCCAGGAGCAGCACGACGGTCGCGGGTCCGTCGGAGGCGCCGAAGTCCAGCGAGTGCCCGTAGGCGGTGATTCCGACGGCGATGCTCACCTGGGCGGCGTGCCGGGTCCTCGCGTGGGGCATCCCGACGCCCCCCGGCAGGCCCGTGGCCAGCTGGTGCTCGCGGCGGCGGACCTCTTCGAGGAAGCCCTCGTAGTCGTCGATGCGGCCGGCATCGGCGAGGCGGCGGGCCAGGATCGCGGTGGCCTCGTCGCGGTCGGCGGCCTCGAGGTCCAGGACCACGAGCGCAGGCTCGGTCAGTTCCTGGCCGGCGGCGGTGAGCTCGTCGAATCCGGGCACGGCTCAGGCCTCCCGCACGGGGACGATGTCCTCGACGTTCATCCGCGTCTTGTCCGCGGAGACGTCGTCGGGCTGTTCCTGGCTCGCGCGCTCCGCCTCGACCCGGGCCGTGTAGTGCTTGACCTCGCGCTCCGTCTGCTCCTCGGACCAGCCCAGCAGCGGCGCCATGAGGCGCGCGACCACGGGTGCGGCCTTGATGCCGCGGTCCCAGGACTCGATCGAGATCCGGGTGCGCCGCGTGAGCACGTCGTGGATGTGGCGGGCGCCCTCGTGGGTCGTCGCGTAGACGACCTCGGCGGCCAGGTAGTCGTCCGCCCCGGGCAGCGGGACCCCGAGCTCCGGGTCGGCCGAGATCAGGTCCAGCACCTCGCGGGTCAGCGAGCCGTAGCGCTGCAGCAGGTGCTCCACGCGGGCCACATGCACGCCGGCCGCGCGGGCGAGGCGGTGGCGGCTGTTCCAGGCGGCCCGGTAGCCCTCGGCGCCGAGCAGCGGGATGGTCTCCGTGCACGAGTCGGGGGCGTTGAGGTCCATGGTGCGCACGGCCTCGTCCACGGCGTCCTTGGCCATGACCCGGTAGGTCGTGTACTTCCCGCCGGCCACGACGACGAGACCCGGGACGGGGTGGGCGACGACGTGCTCGCGGGAGAGCTTCGCGGTCGAATCGCTCTCCCCCGCCAGCAGGGGCCGCAGCCCCGCGTAGACGCCCTCGACGTCCTCGCGCGTCAGCGGGCGCTTGAGGATGCGGTTCACGTGCTCCAGGAGGTAGTCGATGTCCTTGCTCGAGGCCGCCGGGTGGGCCTTGTCGAGCGTCCATTCGGTGTCCGTGGTGCCGATGATCCAGTGCCGTCCCCACGGGATGACGAAGAGCACGGACTTCTCCGTGCGCAGGATCATGCCGACGGTGGACTGGAAGCGGTCGCGCGGGACCACGAGGTGGATGCCCTTGGACGCCCGGACCTTGAGCTGGCCGCGGTCCGTGACCATCGCCTGCGTCTCGTCCGTCCAGACGCCCGTGGCGTTGACGACCTGCTTGGCGCGGACGTCGAACGCGTCGCCCGTCTCCTGGTCCTCGAGCCGGGCCCCGACGACGCGCTCGCCCTCGCGCAGGAAGTCGACGACCTTGAGCCGGTTCGCGGCGAGCGCCCCGTAGCGCGCGGCCGTGCGGACGAGGTCCACGACGAGCCGCGCGTCGTCCACCTGCGCGTCGTAGTAGCGGATGGATCCGACGAACGCGTCGTCCTTGAGGCTCGGCGCGCTGCGCAGCGTGCCGCGGCGGCTCAAGTGCTTGTGGATGGGGACGCCGCGGCTGTGCCCGGAGGCCATCGAGAGGGCGTCGTAGAGCGCGATCCCCGCGCCGACGTAGGGCCGTTCGACGAAGCGCTTGGTCAGCGGGTACAGGAACGGCACGGGCCGGACCAGGTGCGGGGCGATCCGGTCGATCAGCAGGCCGCGCTCCTGCAGGGCCTCGCGGACCAGTGCGAAGTCGAGCATCTCCAGGTAGCGCAGTCCGCCGTGGATGAGCTTGGAGGAGCGCGAAGACGTGCCCGAGGCCCAGTCGCGGGCCTCGACGATCCCCACGCGCAGCCCGCGCGTGGCGGCGTCGAGCGCGGATCCGGCGCCCACGACGCCGCCGCCGACGATCAGCAGGTCGAGCTCGCGGCCCTCCTCGGCCGTCTCCCGCAGCTCCTGGAGCGAGGTCCGGCGGAAGTCGGGCCCGAGCACGCCGGGTGCGGCTCCGGCGTCGTTCCCCGTGGTGTTGGCGGCTCCCCGGCGCGGCATCGGCTCAGCCCACCTCGTAGGGGGAGACGACGACGTCGACGCGCTGGAACTCCTTGAGGTCGGAGTACCCCGTGGTGGCCATGGAACGGCGCAGCGCCCCGACCAGGTTGGACGTGCCGTTGGTGTGGTGCGAGGGGCCGTTGAGCACCTCCTCGAGCGGGCCGACCGTGCCGACGTGCACGCGGTCGCCGCGCGGGTTGGCGTCGTGGTGCGCCTCGACGCCCCAGTGCCAGCCGCGGCCCGGGGCCTCCTCGGCGCGGGCCAGGGCGGAGCCCAGCATGACCGCGTCCGCGCCCATGGCGATCGCCTTGACGATGTCGCCGCTCGTGCCGAGGCCGCCGTCCGCGATGACGTGCACGTAGCGGCCCCCGGACTCGTCGAGGTAGTCCCGGCGCGCCGCGGCGACGTCGGAGATCGCCGTCGCCATCGGGACGTGGATGCCGAGCGAGCGGCGCGTCGTGCCCGTGGCCCCGCCGCCGAAGCCGACGAGCACGCCCGCCGCGCCCGTGCGCATGAGGTGCAGCGCGGGCGTGTAGCCGGCGGCGCCGCCCACGATGACCGGGACGTCGAGCTCGTAGATGAACTGCTTGAGGTTCAGCGGCTCCTGGTTCTGCGAGACGTGCTCGGCGGAGACCGTGGTGCCGCGGATGACGAAGATGTCCACGCCCGCGGCGAGCACCGTCTTGTAGTGCTCCTGCGTGCGCTGCGGGGTGAGCGAGCCGGCGACGGTGACGCCGGCGTCGCGGATCTCGGCCAGGCGGGAGGTGATGAGCTCCGGCTGGATCGGGGCCGCGTAGAGCTCCTGCAGGCGGGCCGTGACCGCGGGGTCGAAGTCGCCGCGGGCCTGCCCGGCGCCGAGGCCCACGATCTCCTCCAGCACGGGGGCCGGATCCTCGTAGCGCGTCCAGAGGCCCTCGAGGTTCAGGACGCCGAGGCTGCCCAGGCGGCCGAGCGCGATCGCCGTCGCCGGGCTCATGACCGAATCCATGGGCGCGCCGATGATCGGCGAATCGAACTGGTAGGCGTCGATCTGCCAGTTCACGGACACGTCCCGGGGGTCGCGCGTCCGCCGGTTGGGGACGACCGCCACGTCGTCGAGCGAATAGGCCCGCTTCCCGCGCTTTCCGCGGCCGATTTCAATCTCGTAAGTCACCCGGCCAGCCTATCAGCGCCGCCCGCGGAGGCCGGGGCCCGGGCCGCGTGCCGGGGGTCACGCCCGGTCGCGGGGTCAGCCCGCCGTCCCTCCCGCGGCCTCCTGCAGTTCGCGGGCCGCGGCTTCCTCCGCCCGGGCGATCCGCTCCACGAGGTCCGCCATGCGTGCGAACAGCCCGGAGCGCTCCTCCACGTCGACGTCCGGGTCCACGAGCTCGGACAGCTCCTCCCACATCGGGGCGAGGTCCCGATAGCGTCCGGCGACGGGTCCGAGCGCTTCCAGCCCCGGCCTGACGGCGGCCTCCTCCAGGAAGTCCGCATACAGGCCGCGCAGTCCGCCCGCGCCGCAGAAGCGGTCCGAATCGAAGAAGCCGGCGAGCTGGGCGAGCCCGCCGCGCAGCCTCTCCTCCTCGGCGAACAGGGCCGTCCACCCGCGCTTCGTGGTGGTATCTCGCAGCTTGCCCGCCCACGTGTCCAGTCCCGCGACGCCGAAGTTCTTCGCGAAGTGCGCCGGAAGGCCCGGCAGTTCGGCGGCGCCCAACATGCGGGCCGCGGTGTGGGCGGCGGCCTCGCGGACGGCGGCCCGGAGGTGCTTCGCTCCCGGCGACACGGGCTCGGGCACCCACGCCTGCCAGTGGCGGTCCTTCTTGCGCATCGCGCGCGCGTCGGCGAGCTCGGTGGCGTCGAGGACGCGCAGGCTGCCGGAGCCGTCGTCGACCAGGAAGCCGTCCTCCTCCCCCACGACGACGACGTCGACCGACTCGCTCTCCGCCGGATCGCCCCCGTCCTCGATCCACGGCAGCGCGCCCTCGAGCACGCGCACGACGACGGCGCGGCCCGCATCGAGCCCGGCCTCCAAGTGGTCCAGGGCCTGCTTGCGGCTCGCCGTGTGGGTCTCGCGGACCGGCACGCCGAGGCGGGCGAAGAGCGTCGGGGCGAACGGCTCCGGGTGCGCGCGGGTGACGACCGTGGCCGTCGTCGTCTGCTCGTATTCGAAGGTGAAGACCATAAAGCCGATCCCGCCCGAGAGCCCGGACAGCATCGCCTCGCTGAACGGGGCGCCCGTGTGCGGGTCCGTCACCCCGGCCTGGGTGAGCACGCGGTGCCAGAGGCCCGATTCGTACTGGACCACGTTGTCCGGGGCCGGGTATTCCGGCAGCTCCTCTTCCCCGGGGACGCCGGGTCCGGCGCCGTCGGACGACGTGCCGCCCGGGGTCCGCCCCCGGACTCCCTGGTCCCCGGCCGTGCGCTGGCCGCCGCGGCCGCCGCCCTGGCCGACGGCCGCTGCGGGACGGCCTCCGCGCTCCGGCTTCCCGGCGAGGAGGGCGTTACGGGCCTGGGTGTAGCTCTCCCCGGTGCGCTCCATGCGCTCGCGGGCGAGCTTCTTCAGCTGCTTCGGCTGGGCCATGGAGTGCTACCGCGACCGGTAGTTCGGGGCCTCGACGGTCATCATGATGTCGTGCGGGTGGGACTCCTTGAGCCCGGCCGCGGTGATGCGGACGAACTTGCCCTTCGCCTTGAGCTCGGCGATGTCGCGCCCGCCGACGTAGAACATGGTCTGGCGAAGGCCGCCGACGAGCTGGTGGGCGACCGCGGAGAGCGGGCCGCGGTACGGGACCTGGCCCTCGATGCCCTCGGGGATCAGCTTCTCGTCGCTCGGCACGTCCGCCTGAAAGTAGCGGTCCTTGGAGTAGGAGGTGTTCTTGCCGCGCGTCTGCATGGCGCCGAGGGAGCCCATGCCACGGTAGGCCTTGAACTGCTTGCCGTTCATGAAGACCAGGTCGCCCGGGGACTCCGCGGTTCCGGCCAGCAGGGAGCCGAGCATCACGGAGTCGGCGCCGGCGACGAGGGCCTTGCCGATGTCGCCGGAGTGCTGCAGGCCGCCATCGGCGATGAGCGGCACGCCCGCGGGGATCGCGGCCTTGGCCGACTCGTAGATCGCGGTGACCTGCGGGACGCCCACGCCGGCGACGATGCGGGTGGTGCAGATGGAGCCCGGGCCCACGCCGACCTTGATGGCGTCGGCGCCCGCGTCGACGAGCGCCTGGGCGCCCTCGCGGGTCGCCGCCTGCCCGCCGATGATGTCGACGTGCGCCGAGGCGGAGTCCTTCTTCAGGCGCGCGATCATGTCCAGGACGCCCTGGCTGTGGCCGTTCGCGGTGTCCACGACGAGGACGTCGACGCCGGCATCCACGAGCGCCATCGCGCGGTCGTAGCCCTCGCCGAAGAAGCCCACGGCGGCGCCGACGCGGAGGCGGCCCTCGTCGTCCTTGGTGGCCAGCGGGTACTGCTCCGCCTTGTCGAAGTCCTTGACGGTGATGAGGCCCTGCAGGATCCCGGCGTCGTCGACGAGCGGGAGCTTCTCGATGCGGTGCTTGCCGAGCAGATCGATGACCTCCTCGCGGGAGACGCCGACCCGGGCGGTGACGAGCGGCATCGGGGTCATCTTCTCGTAGACCTTGGTGGTCAGGAACTCCTCGCGCGGCACGAACCGGGTGTCGCGGTTCGTGATGATGCCGAGCAGCTTGCGGTCCTCGTCCACGACGGGCAGCCCGGAGACGCGGTAGTGGCCGCAGAGGTCGTCGAGGTCCCGGAGGCTCGCGTCCGGGGCGATCGTCACGGGATCGGTGATCATCCCGGACTCGCTGCGCTTGACCTGGTCCACCTGGCGGGCCTGCTCGTCGATGGACAGGTTGCGGTGGATGATGCCGATGCCGCCCTGGCGCGCGAGCGCGATCGCCATGCCGGCCTCGGTGACGGTGTCCATGGCGGCGGAGAGCAGCGGGATGTTGATGTTGATGCGCTTGGTCAGGCGCGTCGTCGTGTCCGCCTCGGAAGGGATCACGTCCGTCGGGCCGGGCAGCAGGAGCACGTCGTCGTAGGTGAGGCCTTCGAAGGCAAAGGGATTGAACTCGGACACGGGGGGCCTTTCGCACACGGGGAGGAGTGACTACATCCTAGAACGCCCGCGCCGCGAACCCCATTCCGCGCCGGCGATGTGGGGAACGCGACAGCCCCTACCAGTCCAGCGCCTCCTTGAGCCGGCGCTCGAACACCGGGGCCGTCGTCGCGACGAACGTCTTGGTCAGGTGCGACTCGTCCATGTAGGCCAGGACGTTGCCGATGACGGGAGCGCACGTCCCGTCGACGCAGAGCTGGTCGGTCATGTCGAAGAAGGAGAGCTCGTCGGGCAGCTGCCCGTGGTCGACCTGCGACTCGAGCTCGTCGAGCGGGTTCACCGGGGCCATGAGCTCGTCGGTGCCGTGGGCGCAGGCCTCGGCGTCGGGGCCCTTCATGTCCACGCACTCGGGGACGTTGAACGTGAAGCGCGGGGTGTCGCGCATGCCGACGACCTGGATCCCCGCGTCGAGGAACGGGGCGACGCCCTCGAGATAGCCGGGGACGATCCGCTCGTTGTCCGCGGGCACGGAACCCTCCTCGCCGTTGCCGTGGTGGGCGGTCAGCGAGGCGACGGTGAGCACGGCGTCCGGGCGGTGGTCCAGGACGTACTGCGTGGCCGCGGCGTTGAAGTCGTTGCATTCGGCCTCCCGCTCCCCGCTCCCGGCGCCGAAGCGGCATGCGGGGCGCGTGACCAGGATCCAGGCCCAGTCGTTCTGGGCGGCGATCTCGTTCAGCGCCGTGGTCCAATGCTGGGCGTGCGAGTCCCCGACGACCATGACGGTCTTGGACGCGGTGGCCGGGTCGCCGGCGCTCTGGCAGTACTCCATCCGCGGGTCGGTGAGCGCGTACTCCCCCGTGCAGTCCCCTCCGAAGTTGGCCCACTGCTCGTTCATCTTGTTGGGCAGCGGCAGCACGACGGCGTCGGGGTCCGGCGCCTCCTCGTAGTCGCCGGCGAGCACGAGCGCCCCGGGGTTGTCCTGCGGGGTCTGCTCCTGGACCTTCTGCTCGAACGCGTCGACGCGCGTCTGCCAACCGGTGAGCGGCATGGCGACGAGCCCGATCATGACGGCGATGACGAGGCCCAGCCGGCGGCGGCGCTGGGTGGGCCAGCGCCAGGCGTGGAACGGGGTCTCGATGGCGCGGGTCGTGGCCCACGCGAGGGCGAGGGAGAGCGCGATGACGGCGGTGCCGCCGAGCGGGCCGGCCTCCTTGCGTCCGTCGACCGTGAGGTAGATGACGAGGATGGGCCAGTGCCACAGGTACAGGGCGTAGGAGATGTCGCCGAGGCGCGTGAGCGGGGCGGCGGAGAGCAGGCGGTCTACGCCGAAGCGGTGGCCCGTGGCGCCGGCGGAGATGATGAGCGCGGCGGCAAGCGTGGGCCACAACGCGATGTAGCCGGGGAACACGGCCTGGACGTTGAGCACGATCCCGCACGCGAGCATGGCCGCGAGGCCCATCCACCCCATCACGACGCGGACGGCCTGCGGGAGCCGCGAGGCCCAAGGCAGGACGACGACGAGCAGGGAGCCGAGCGCGAACTCCCACAACCGGGCGCGGGTGTCGAAGTAGGCCAGCGCCTGGTTCGTGTAGGTGACGTGGACGGAGTAGGCCAGGGACGCGGCGAACACGGCCCCGAACGCGGCCGCGAGCACGGGGCGGAAGCCGAGCGTCGGCCGCAGGCGGCGCAGGGCGGCCCAGGCCAGCGCGGCGGCCGCGAGGATCAGCGGCCAGAGGATGAAGACCTGCCCCTGGATGGACAACGACCAGAAGTGCTGCAGGGGGCTCGCGGTGGAGTGGTTGGCGGCGTAGTAGTCCACCGCCGCGTCGGCGAGGGTCCAGTTCTGGTAGTAGAACAGGCTGGACCACGTCTGCTCTGCGACGTCCTCCCAGCGCGTGCGCGGCAGGAGCGAGACGGTCGCGGCGAGGACCGCGAGGAGCACGACGATGGCCGCGGGCAGGAGGCCCCGGGCGCGGTTGAGCCAGTAGCCGAGGAGCTTGAGCGGCTTGCCGGCCTCGACCTTGTAGGTGAAGGAGACCGTGAGCAGGAAGGCCGAGATGAGCAGGAAGACGTCCACGCCGCCGGAGACGCGGCCGAGCCAGACGTGGTAGACCACGACCATGAGCACCGCGAACGCGCGCAGGCCCTGGACCTCGGGGCGGTAGGCCGGCTTTGCGACGGTCGCGGCGCCGGTGTTCGGCTCCCGCGTGCGGAGCCGTTCCTGGTGGCCGATGGCCATGCTGACTGGTCTTCCCGTAGACGACGAATGGACGGTCGAACCGGCATGCAACCGGCTCAACCGTCCATTCTACCAGCCTCCGTTACCAAACGGTGATCTTGGGAGGCTCCGGGCCACTCCTAGTGGTTGTGGCCGGCGTGCTCGTCGTCCTCTTCGGGCTTGTCGGAGACCAGGGTCTCCGTGGTCAGCACGAGGGCCGCGATCGAGGCGGCATTGCGCAGCGCCGACCGCGTGACCTTGACCGGGTCGATGATGCCCGCGGCCAGCAGGTCCTCGTAGACGCCCGTCTTGGCATTGAAGCCGTGGTTGACGTCCGACTCGGCGACCTTGGCGGCCACGACGTAGCCGTCGAAGCCGGCGTTCTGGGCGATCCAGCGCAGCGGCTGCACGAGCGCGCGGCGGACGATGCCCACCGCTGCGGCGGCGTCGCCCTCGAGCGCCTGGACGGCCGGATCGGTATCGAGCGCGGACAGGGCGTCCACGAGGGCGGTGCCGCCGCCGGCGACGATGCCCTCCTCGAGCGCGGCACGCGTCGCGGACACGGCGTCCTCGATGCGGTGCTTGCGCTCCTTGAGCTCGACCTCGGTCGCGGCACCGACCTTGATGACTCCGACGCCGCCGGAGAGCTTGGCGAGGCGCTCCTGCAGCTTCTCGCGGTCCCAGTCGGAGTCCGTGTTGGCGGACTCGGCCTTGAGCTGCGCGACACGGTCGGAGACGTCCTCGGCGGAGCCGTTGCCGTCCACGATCGTGGTGTTGTCCTTGGTCACGGTGATCCGGCGGGCGGAACCGAGCACCTCGGTGCCGACCTGGTCCAGCTTCAGGCCGAGGTCCGGGGAGACCACCTGGGCGCCGGTCAGGATCGCGATGTCCTGCATCATGGCCTTGCGGCGGTCGCCGAAGCCCGGGGCCTTCACGGCCACGACGTTCAGCGTGCCGCGCAGCTTGTTCACGACCAGGGTGGACAGGGCCTCGCCCTCGATGTCCTCCGCGATGATGAACAGCGGCTTCCCGGCCTGCAGCACCTTCTCCAGGAGCGGCAGGAACTCGGCCACCGTGGAGATCTTGCCGGAGTTGATCAGGATGACGGCGTCCTCGAGGACGGCCTCCTGGCGCTCCGGGTCGGTGACGAAGTGCGGGGACAGGTAGCCCTTGTCGAACTGCATGCCCTCGGTGATGGCCAGCTCGGTCTGCGTCGTGTTCGATTCCTCGATCGTGATGACACCCTCGGTGCCGACCTTGCCGAACGCCTCGGCCAGCAGTTCGCCGATCTCGTCGTTCTGGGCGGAGATCGCGGCGACGTTCGCGACGTCGCTGCCCTCGACGGGACGGGCGATCTCGGCCAGGCGGGCCGCGACGGCCTCGACGGAGGCCTCGATGCCGCGCTTGATCTCGCCCGGGGCCGCGCCGGCGGCCACATTGCGGAGGCCTTCCTTGACGAGGGCCTGGGCCAGGACGGTGGCGGTCGTGGTGCCGTCGCCGGCGACGTCGTTGGTCTTGGTGGCGACTTCCTTGGCCAGCTGCGCGCCGAGGTTCTCGTAGGCGTCCTCGAGCTCGATCTCGCGGGCGATCGTCACGCCGTCGTTGGTGATGGTCGGCGCGCCCCACTTCTTGTCCAGGACCACGTTGCGGCCGCGGGGGCCGAGGGTGACCTTGACGGTGTTGGCGAGCTTGTCGATGCCGGCCTCGAGCGCCTTGCGGGCGTCGTCGTTGAAAATAAGCTGCTTTGCCATGCTCAAACTCCTTGCTGACTGCGTGAAGCCCCGGCCGGGGCCGGGGCTTCACACGGGGAAACTACTTGACGACGATGGCCAGCACGTCGCGGGCGGAGAGCACCAGGTACTCGGTGCCGCCGACCTTGACCTCGGTTCCGCCGTACTTGGAGTAGATGACGACGTCGCCCTCGGCGACGTCGACCGGCACGCGGTTGCCGTTGTCGTCGACGCGGCCGGGGCCCACGGCCACGACCTTGCCCTCCTGGGGCTTCTCCTTGGCGGTGTCGGGAATGACCAGTCCGGATGCGGTGGTCTGTTCGGCCTCGAGCGGCTGAACGACAATACGATCCTCGAGGGGCTTGATGGAGACCGACATGCGGCTCGCTCCTTTGCATGAGTTACCAATGGATAAGGGGGCCGTTGGGTTGGACCAACCGTCGTCGCGGTGCCAGCTGGCAAGTACCTCAGGCTTTAGCACCCGGACGGGCCGAGTGCTAATGAAGACTCTATGAGCTGGCTGGCACTCGGTCAAGGCGAGTGCCAACACGCCGTCGCACGAAGCATCACGGGCCGCCGTCTCCGCGTTTTCCGAAACGCCTCCGCCACACTGCGGCCATCCGACGAATCGCCGTCCAATGGACGACGATTCGTCGACTTTCGGAAGTTCGCCGGGCCAGTCCTGCCTGGGTGGGGCGACGCCTGTCGGCGCGGCCCCGTCAGCCGCGACGCCGGCGTTGGCGGAACACGCCGTACGCTCCCGCGCAGATCGCCGCGAGCGAGACGACGACGGCCACGATGAATCCTCCCAGCGGCACCGCGAGCAGTTCACGGGCCAAAGCGCCGTCAATCCCGGAGCCGAGGTAGTCGATCCCGGCCTGCATCGACGTCCCGGCGACGATTCCCTGCAGGAGGGCAGCGGCCACGAGGCCGAGCGCGGCGATCGTTCCCACGGCCATCCCGGCGTAGAGCAGCACGCGGAACGCCACTCCGGACGCCCCCACGCTGCTGGGGGCCTCGTCCTCGGCGCGCGTCGCCTCGACGGCCTCGGGAAAGCGCCCGAGCAGGCCGGCGTCCTCGTCCGGTTCCCCGACCCCGACCGCAGCGTCGGCCGGCGCACCGGGGGCGGCCCCGCCGTCGTCCTCCGAGGGCAGGGCGGAAGCCCCTTGAGCGTGCGTCGGCCCCACGGCCGGATCCTGGTCCACGCTCCCACCGTACCCGCCGTCTAGTGCAGCTGCAGGGCGAGGCCGATCTCCCGGGTCATGGTCCGCCACACGTGGCCGGAGTGCGTCGCCTGCACCTTCATCTCCCCGGACGTGATCCGGCCGATCGCATGGTGCCCCGAGGCGCCCGCGATGGACTGCGCACCGAGGGCCGGAAGCGCACCGGAGGTCGGGCGGGAGCGGACCACCACGTTGGGCCGGAAGCCGCCGACCCGTACCTCGAGCGCGGTCAGGCGGGGCCGGTCTTGGCGCTCACGGCGTCCCGCCCGGCCCCGGGCGGCCGGTGCCGGCTCCGGCGTCGTCATCGCCCGGCGCGTCGATCCCCTCGAGCGCGGACGAGCAGTCCTCGGCCGCCTGCGCCAGGTCCCCGACGATCGTGTTGACATACTGCTGCACGGCGTCTGCGCGTTCTCCATCATCGCCTCGTCGCCCTGCTCGAAGGCCGGCACGGCCGACTCCATCCCGTTCACGGCGTTGTCGATGCGGGTCTCGGCGACTTCGGCCTGCAAGGCGATGAGGTCGTTCCACACCGAGGACAAGGCCGTGGTGACGGCCCGCATCGTGGCCGCCGCCATGAACTCGGTCAGGTCCGCATGCATCGTCTCCCGCTTCGGGATCCCTCCGCCGGGCAATCCATCGTCAAACGATTGGATCCCGCTCTGGGGAGGACTCCCCAGGGCGGCCAACGCCCAGACGCTAGGGTTGAACCCATGCCTGCCGCACCCTCCGTGGAAGACCTCGCGCCCGTCCTCTCCCCCGAGGGCTTCGCCCTGCTCAACGGCCTGCCCGAGGGGGCCGCCGCCACCGAGGACGCCGCGCTCGCGCTCAACCTGCGGCTTCGCAAGGAGGGGCACTCGCCGGAGCTCGCGACCGCCGTCGTGCACCAGGCCCGGATGCGCGCCCTCGCCGCGGCCAAGCTCGGTCCCTTCGCCGCGCACATGATCCTCACGCGCGCCGGGCTCGAGCAGGCGACGCGGCTGAACGTCGCGGCCCTGCACGCGCGGCGCTTCACGACGGCGGGCGTGCGGCGCGTCGCGGACCTGGGCTGCGGGCTGGGCTCGGACGCGATGGCCATGGCCTCGCTCGAGCTGGACGTCACGGCGGTCGAGCTGGATCCCGTGACCGCGGCCGCGGCGACCGTGAACCTCATGCCCTGGCCGAACGCGCGCGTCGTCAACGCCGACGCGACGGCGTTCGAGCTGGACGGCTTCGACGGCGTGTGGCTGGACCCGGCACGGCGCACCACCACGACGTCCGGGACCGCGCGGATCTTCGACCCCGAGGCCTTCAGCCCGCCCCTGTCCTTCGTGGAGGCGCTCGCGGACCGCGGGCTCGCGGTCGGCGTGAAGCTGGGGCCGGGGCTGCCGCACGAGTCGGTCCCCGGCGGGTGCGAGGCCCAATGGGTCTCCGTCGACGGCGACGTCACGGAAGCGGCCTTGTGGTTCGGTCCGCTCGCCCGCCCGGGTGTGCGGCGCTCGGCCCTCGTGGTGCGTTCCGGCGGCTCCGCGGAGCTGACGAGCGCCGAGGAGTACGACGCCGGTGCCTCCGCCCGCGGCGAGGTCCCCCTCGGCGACGTGGCCGGGTTCCTCTACGAACCCGACGGAGCCGTGATCCGGGCCGGGCTCGTGGCCGAGGCCCTGGAACGGGTCGGCGGACACCTGCTGGATCCGCACATCGCCTACTTCTGCGCGCCGGAACGCGTCGAGAGCCCGTTCGCCCGGGCCTACCGCGTCCTGGCCGTGCACCCCTACAACCTCAAGGCCCTGCGCGCATGGGTGAAGTCGGAGCGGATCGGGGCGCTGGACATCAAGAAGCGCGGGATGGACGTGACACCCGAGGAACTGCGGCGCGTGCTGCTCGCCGGCAGCGGGAAGAAGAACAGGAAGAAGGCCACCCTCGTGCTGACACGGATCGGCGAGCGCCGCGTGGCGATCGAGGTCGAGCCGGTCTGAGGCGCCCTGCCGCCCCGCCGTCTCGACCCCTTGGCGTCTCAGCCTGATCGGCGTCTCGGCCCCTCGGCGTGTCAGCCCCTCGGCGTCTCGGCCCCTCGACGTGTCAGCCCCTCGACGTGTCAGCCCCTCGGCGTCTCGGAGATCCCGGCGCTCGGAAACGCGTGTGCGGATAGTGCGATTGGGACGCCTTGGACACCGCATCATCCGCCCACGCGTTGGCCGGGCCCCAAGCAACCACCGGCCCGGCGTGCGCGGGCTCCACCCACGAGACACCCCATGGCCCCGGCCACCTCGGCGTCTCGGCGATCACGGCGCCCCACCATGTCGCACCCCTGGCGTCTCGGAGTTCATGGCGCGTGGAAACGCGTGTGCGAATATTGCGATTGGGACGCCTTGGACACCGCATCATCCGCCCACGCGTTGGCCGGGCGGACAGGCCGCACCGCCGTAGTCCGAGCCGCCGGCATCATCTGCCCACGCGTTGGCCACGCCACAAGCGACTACCGGCCCGGCGTGCGCGGGCTCCACCCACGAGACACCCCATGGCCCCGGCCATCGCGGCGTCTCGGCGATCACGACATCTCGGCCCCGGCCACCTCGGCGTCTCGACACTCACGGCACCTCGGTGCCGACGAACTGCGTGGACCTCAGGCGTTGCCGGCGCCCAGTCCACCCTGACGCTCGAGAGCGCGGACCAGCCGCTGCAGGAACTCGGCACGTCCGGCGTCGGTCAGGATGGCCCGGTCAGCTTTGACTGTGGTCCACCCGTGGGCTTCGAAGGCGAAGTCGCGCTTGATGTCCTTCCCGATCTGGTCGAGCTCACCGTGGTGCCGGCCTTCGTACTGGATGGCGATCCGCAGTACCGGATACTGGAGATCGGGCACGATCTCACTACCGTCCGGCAGCAGGACGGGTAGATTGACGATCGGCTCCGGAAAACCTGCACTCACAATGATTTGCCGGAGGATCGATTCCGGCCGGGAGTCGACGCGTTCCCGCAGCAGTCCGAGAGCTTCCCGAGCAACACGGATGCCGCCCAGGTTCTTGCGGCGTTGCAGCACGCCCCGCAGTTCCGTGATCGACGACATCGGGTGCCGCTCCAGCTGGCCGGCCACGCGATTGGGTCCGTCGGCCCGCTGCAACAGGGAGTCTCCGGCAACGACCAGCTCTTGAAGGCTGAACCCCAGGGCAGCGAGGTCCGTCCATGTCCAGGCCGGCGATGTCAGGCGCATCCCATAGACGTTCCGGACATCCGCATCGGTCAGCGGGGCGCGATGTCCGATGACTCCACGCCGTCGTGGGGCCGCGGCCGTTCCGCTCCGCCGGGTCAGATGGATGGGCTCGACGCCTTCCCGCGACTGTTCCAGCCACATACCCCAGGCCACCGCGGCGCTCGTATGGCTGAGATACGTCTCGCCGTGGAGCTGCGAGTAGGCTGCGAAGAACTCGCGGACGTCAGGTTCAGCCTCCGTATTGATGCGCAGGCCGCGGCTGGGAACGTCGTATCGATCGGCGCGCAGCTGGGAACGGCTCGCCCCCTTGCCCAAGGCCTCATTCCGCAGGAACGCGGACTTGCGCGCAATCAGCGGGACGCGTTTCGGCGTGGGCATGGATCCATGGTGCCGGGATTCCCGCGATCCCGCCGACGTTATCCACAGGCGCCCACGCCCGGACACCACGCTCAGCGCCGCCCGCCAACGCGTGGGCGGATAGTGCGGATCCCTCGGCCATCGAACAGCACCAACTGCCCACGCGTTGAGGATTGCAGGCGTCCAAAGCGGGCGGGCCAACGCATTGCGGACTGCCCAGGCGCGGGCGCCGTTCACCCGTCTGGAGTAGATGGGCCCACGCGTTGGGGGCTACCCGCGCGCTCGAAGCGGGCGGGGCTACGCGTTGGGGACCGCCCATGCTTCAGGAGTGAGAGGGCCTACGCGTCCGCGGAGCGCATGAAGGCCTCGGCCTCGGCGATCTGCCCGGGCGTCGGCGTGATGCCCGTGTAGAGCACGAACTGCTCGAGCGCCTGCAGCGTCATGACCTGCCCTCCCGTGATGACCGTCTTGCCCAGCTCGCGGCCGGCCGCGACGAGCGGCGTCTCCGACGGCACGGCGACCACGTCGAACACGGCGTCGGCGGCCTCGATCTGGGCGCGGGTAAAGGACAACTGCCCTTCACCCGATCCCCCGTCCATGCCCACGGGGGTGACGTTGACGAGGAGGCGGGCTCCGGCGTCGTACTCGGGGACCCATTCGAAGCCGTACTGCCCCGCGAGCGCCCGCCCCGCGGCCTCGTTGCGGGCCACGAGCTGCACGCGCCCGAACCCGGCGTCGCGCAGCGCGGCCACGGTCGCCTTCGCCATCCCGCCCGATCCGCGCAAGGCCACCGGTGTGTCGACGTCGATCCCGCTCTCGGCCAGGAGCTGCGCCACGGCGGCGTAGTCGGTGTTGTGGGCCGTGAGCACTCCGGAGTCGTTGACGATCGTGTTCACGGAGTCGATGGCCGCGGCGGAGGGTGCAAGGTGGTCCACGAGCGCAATCACGTCCTCCTTATATGGCATGGAGACGGCGCATCCGCGGATACCCAGCCCGCGCACGCCCGCGATCGCCTGCGCGAGGTCCGTCGGGGCGAACGCCTTGTAGATCCAGTTCAGGCCCAGCTGCCCGTAGAGGTGGTTGTGGAAGCGCGTGCCGTTGTTGCTGGGGCGCGCCGACAGCGAGATGCACAGGGTCATGTCTTTGTTCAGGATGGGCATGGTGCCAAGCCTAGTGTCCGGGGACCCCGCTCCGCGGAGTACGACGACGGGGCCCGGCTCACGGGCACGTGCTGTGGCCGAGCGGGTGGTCCCCGACGGCGACGGGCAGCGTGCCCGGGGCCGCCGCCCCACCGGTGAGGACCTCGACGAGCGCGGTGAAGGACTCCGGCGAGCGGCCGAAGAGGGCGATCTCCGCGGTGCGCCCGGTGGAGCGCGCGAGGCCCCACGGCGCGTCGAGCGCGACGACGACGTCGCCGTTGCCGGTGCTCGATCCCGCGCCGAGGAGCGTGACGACATCGCCCGCCCCAAGGCGCAGACCGGCCTCGCGGGCCGCGGCGGCGAGGCGGTCGCGGTCCTCCGCCCGGCCGCCGACGATCTGGATCGCCTCGCCGACCAAGGGAGCCCCGCACTCCCCCTCGACCTGTGTCACCGCGGCGCGGGCGGCTTCGAGGGCGACGGCGTGGGCCGTCCGGGAGGCCGGCGCCGCGGACGACGCACCGGAGGAATCCCCGGCCGCCGAGCCTTCGGCGCCGGCGTCCCCCGCGAGCCGCTCCTGCCACATCATGAGCGCGACGACGCGTACGGCGGCCTCGTCGAGCCGCGCCTCGTCGAGCTCTCCGGCTTCGATGGCGTCGACGACGGCGGCGTGGGCCCGCCGGGAGTCGGAGGGCATGAGCAACAGGTCGGCACCCGCGGCGAGCGCCCCGACGGCCGCCGTCCCCCCGGGCGCGGACTGCTCCACGGCGCCCATGTTCAGGGCATCGGTCACAACGACGCCCTCGAAGCCGAGTCCGCGCAGGGCCTCGTAGTTGGCGGCGGACAAGGACGACGGCACGCCGGGGTCGAGGTCCGCGACGGCGATGTGCCCCATCATGACCATCGGCGCCCCGGCCTCGGCCGCGCGGGCGAACGGCACCCAGTCGCGGGCGGCGAGCTCCTCCGCCGTGGCGTCCTGGACGGGCAGGCCCACATGGGAATCGGTGGTCACGGAGCCGTGCCCCGGAAAGTGCTTGACGGCGGGCAGCACGCCCGCGGACAGGGCGCCCTCGACGGCGGCCACGGCGTGTTCGGCGACCGTGTCCGCGTCGGAGGAGAAGGACCGCGCGCCGATCACGGGGTCGGCGGGTCCGATCGTCACGTCGGCGTCGGGCGAGAAGTTCATCGTGAATCCGAGCGCTGCGAGCTCGGCGTCCATCGCGGCCTGCGCGCGGCCGGTCAGCGCCGGGTCGCCCGCGGCGCCGAAGGCCATGGGCGTCGGCCACTCGACGAGCGGGGCCTTGAGCCGGGCGACGAGGCCGCCTTCCTGGTCCACGCCAACGATCCCGGGCCAGTCCCGGCCGGTGGTCAGCACGTCCTGGAATGCGGCGATGGTCTCGGCGAGCTCGTCCGTGTCGACGCCGCTCGCGCCTCCTTCGGCCCCTTCACCGGCCGCGCCGCCTCCCGCTGCACCGCCCGCGGAGAGGGGCACGTTGTCGCCCATGATGATGACGCCTCCGAGGTGGAGCTCGGCGGCGCGCTCGAGCTCTGCGGCCGGGTCCACGCCGGAGTAGAACCCCACGAGGACCTGCCCGGCCTTCTCCTCCAGGCTCATGGCCGCCACGGCGTTGCCTGCCGCCTCGACGTCGTCCTCGAGCGGTCCCCAGCTCGTCCTCGCGGGTTCGGGCGGGGCGGTGGAGGACGACGCCGGGGCCGGACTCGAGCCGTCCGGTTCCGGGACCGCTGGCGTGCAGGAGGCGAGGAGTGCCACCGCGGCGACGGCCGCCGTCAGCCGGAGGATCGCGGGAGGCGTCCTCCGCGCCGGCGGCCGGCCGGAGCGAGGTGGGGTGTCGGCGCGCAGCATCGCCGGGGTGGAGGGGCGGTTCACGAAGCGGCCAGGCTGATCCGCTGGACGGGCTGGCCGGAATCGCTCGCGAAGCCGAGCCCGCTGGGGGCCACTCCGTCGGCGACGAGCCGGGCCGCGAGGGCGGCGACCATGGCCCCGTTGTCCGTGCAGAGGCTGGGCTTGGGGATGCGCAGGGCGATTCCCGCCGACGCGCAGCGGGCCGCAAGGAGCTCCCGGAGCCGGGAGTTCGCGGCCACTCCCCCGCCGAGCAGGAGGTTCTCCAGGCCGTGCTCCCTGCACGCGGTGACGGCCTTGGAGGTGACCACGTCCACGACGGCCTCCTGGAAGCTCGCGGCGATGTCCGCCGTCGGAATCTCCAGCCCGCGGACCTCGTACTGCTCGACGCACCGGGACACGGCGGTCTTCAGGCCGGAGAAGGAAAAGTCGTAGCGGTGCTTGCCGGGCGCCTCCGGCGTGCCGACGAACTTGGGGAGCGTGAGCCCGCGCGGGAAGCGGACGGCCTTGCCGTTTCCCTCCTTCGCGAGCCGGTCGATCACGGGCCCGCCCGGGTAGCCGAGGCCGAGCAGCCGCGCGACCTTGTCGTACGCCTCGCCCGCCGCGTCGTCGATGGTCGCGCCGAGCAGTTCGACGTCGCTCGTGAGGCTGTTGATCTTGAGGATCTCGGTGTGGCCGCCGGAGACGAGCAGGGCCCCGAGCCTGGGGGGCAGTTCGCCGCCGTCGAGCACGCCGACGCCGACGTGGGCGACGAGGTGGTTGATCGCGTAGAGCGGCTTGCCGGTGGCCAGGGCGAGGGCCTTGGCGGCGGCGACGCCGACCATGAGCGCGCCGGACAGGCCGGGGCCGGAGGTGACGGCCAGGGCGTCGACCTCCTCGAGCGTGACCCCTGCGGTGCGCAGGGCCTCGCTGAGCGTGGGGATGATCGCGTCGAGGTGCGCGCGCGAGGCGATCTCCGGGATGACTCCGCCGAAGCGCACGTGCTGGTCCATCGACGAACTGACCGTGTTCGCGAGCAGCTCCGTCCCGCGGACGATGCCGACGCCGGTCTCGTCGCAGGAGGATTCGATGCCTAGGACCAAGGGAGCTGCGGACGTCATGGTTTCAAGTCTAGGGCGCCGCGACAACGCCGGAATTCCTCGTCGGCGACACGGCGGTGTGGAAGGTTGCCCAGTTCCCGGACCAGCGGCCCGGCGTGTCGGTGGGACACGCCGGGCCACATCGGCCTAGGCCCTGGAGAACCGGGAAGGTCTTCGCGCGGCCCGTCGCGCCTACGGTGTCTGGCGCAGGACGGCCACGTCGCCGGAGTGCCAGTTCGCCGTCAGCAGCTCCAGCACCCCGTCCGCGTCCAGGTCCGCGGCGTGGACCGCGAAGGGCGTGAGCCCGACCGGCGCGCTGAGCGGTTCGGCGTAGCCGCCCGAGCCGGTGCCGAACAGCACGGTCAGGCTCGTCGGCGTCGACCCGTTGGGGTAGTTGCCGTGGGTGTTGGCGGTGACGATGTCCAGCACCCCGTCCCCGTCCAGGTCGGCGACGGCCGCGGCCTTCGGGTGCGGTCCGACGTCGTGGAACACCGTGTCCGCGAAGGTCCCGTCCGCGCGGCCCGCCAGGATGCCGACGACGTTGCCGATCTCCGCCGTGACCAGTAGGTCCGGAATCCCGTCGCCCGTGAGCTCGACGAGCTGCAGGTTGTGCGGACCCAGCCCCGACCAATACTCGACGGGGGCCGCGAAGCCTCCTTCCCCATCGTTCAACAGGACGGTCACCCGGTTGGATCCGTAGGCCGCCACCGCCAGGTCCAACTGCCCGTCCTGGTTGAAATCGGACGAGACGAGCGAGTGTCCCGCGTTGCCCGCCGGGAAGAACGCCGGCTCGCCGAGCTCCCCGTCGCCGAGACCCGGCAGGAGCGCCGCGTCGTCGCCGCCCCAGCAGGCCACGGCCACGTCCAGCACGCCGTCCCCGTCGAAGTCGGCGACCTCTACCTCGTGCGGGCGCAGGCAGGCCGCGTACGTGACGGCCTCCGCGAACGTGCCGTCCCCGGCACCGAGGAACACCGCGACGTCGTCGCCGACGGTCGAGTCCTGGTTGGCCGTGACGAGGTCCAGCGTCCCGTTACCGTCGAGGTCCACGACCGCGGCGTACTTCGGGAAGCTGCCGGGTCCCGTCGAGTAGCGGGTCGGGGCCGCGAACGTCCCGTCCCCGTTGCCGCGGGCGACCGCCACCGCGTCGAGTCCGGCGACCGCCGCCACGACGTCGAGGACGCCGTCGCCGTCGAGGTCCGCCGTTGTCACCGAGTGCGTGTTCGCACCTGTCGCCACCGGCGCCAAGGTCTCGACGAACCAACCGGGGTCGCCCGGCTCGGTCGGATCAGTGGGATCGGTCGGGTCCGTCGGGTCCGTCGGATCAGTGGGATCCGTCGGGTCAGTGGGATCCGTCGGATCAGTGGGATCCGTCGGGTCAGTGGGATCCGTCGGGTCAGTGGGATCCGTCGGGTCCGTCGGGTCCGTCGGATCAGTGGGATCCGTCGGGTCCGTCGGGTCGGTCGGATCCGTGGGATCCGTCGGGTCGGTCGGATCCGTGGGATCCGTCGGGTCCGTGGGATCCGTCGGATCGGTCGGATCGGTCGGATCGGTCGGATCGACGGCGCCGCAGTCGACGCGTGCGCTGCCCCATGAGGCGTGGTCCCACCAGTCGTTGTCGCCCGCATTGGTGACCTCGAGCGTCAACCGGTCGACCCCGGTGATGTCCACCGACAGCCCCACTCCGTCATCCGAACCGGTCAACACCCCGGTCTCCTCCAGCAGCTCCCCGTCGCCGAGGACCCGGAAGACCACCGAGCCATTGGAACCGACCTCGTCGTCCACACCCACCACCGCGGAGAACACCGCGCATTGGCCGCCCAGGAGCACCGACACCGAGCTCGCCGCATGCACGCCCAGCCCCCGTTCATGGACGGCGCCCCCGATACTGATGGGCCCGCCGTCGCCGGCCTGGGCGTCGCCGTTGGACTGGTCCAGTTCGACCGGCCCGTAACCATTGGACACGTCGATCAGCTCCAGCTCGGAGACCCACGCCGACTCCGCCGGCTCGCCCGGGTCCGTGGGATCCGTCGGGTCGGTCGGATCCGTGGGATCCGTCGGGTCCGTGGGATCCGTCGGATCGGTCGGATCGGTCGGATCGACGGCGCCGCACTCGACGCGTGCGCTGCCCCATGAGGCGTGGTCCCACCAGTCGTTGTCGCCCGCATTGGTGACCTCGAGCGTCAACCGGTCGACCCCAGTGATGTCCACCGACAGCCCCACTCCGTCATCCGAACCGGTCAACACCCCGGTCTCCTCCAGCAGCTCCCCGTCGCCGAGGACCCGGAAGACCACCGAGCCATTGGAACCGACCTCGTCGTCCACACCCACCACCGCGGAGAACACCGCGCATTGGCCGCCCAGGAGCACCGACACCGAGCTCGCCGCATGCAC
>NZ_JBNWUK010000049.1:0-3529 GCF_050563205.1 Zafaria sp. Z1313 | reverse complement strand
ATGAGATGGTCCTGTCGCTCTATGCCAAGGGCCTGACCACCGGGGAAATCAGCGCGCACTTCGCCGAGATCTACGGTGCGTCCGTGTCAAAGGAGACCGTCTCGCGGATCACCGACAGGGTGCTCGACGAGATGGCCGCGTGGCAAAACCGGCCGCTGGATGAGGTCTACGCGGCGATCTTCATCGACGCCATCGTCGTCAAGGTCCGCGACGGGCAGGTCGCCAACCGGCCCGTCTACGCCGCGATCGGCGTGACGCTGGAGGGTGAGAAGGACATCCTCGGCCTGTGGGCCGGCACCGGCGGTGAGGGCGCGAAGTTCTGGATGAGCGTGCTCACCGACATCAAGAACCGCGGCGTGAAAGACACCTTCTTCCTGGTCTGCGACGGCCTCAAAGGCCTGCCCGAAGTCGTCACCAACGTCTGGCCGCTGACAACCGTGCAGACCTGCATCATCCACCTGATCCGCAATACCTTCCGCCTGGCCTCGAAGAAGGACTGGGACGCGCTCAAACGGGACGTGAAGCCCATCTACACCGCCGTGAACGCTGCGGCCGCCAGGGCGGCGTTCGAGGAGCTCACCGAGCGCTGGGGCAAGAAATACGGGGCCATCGTGCGGCTGTGGGAGAACGCGTGGGAGGAGTTCATCCCGTTCCTGGACTATGACGTGGAAATCCGGCGCGTGATCTGCTCGACCAATGCGATCGAATCCCTCAACGCCAGGTACCGGCGCGCCGTGAAGGCCCGGGGTCATTTCCCCACCGAGCAGGCTGCGCTAAAGTGCCTGTATCTGGTCACCCGATCCCTCGATCCGACCGGTGCCGGCAAGACCCGATGGGCCGTGCGTTGGAAGCCCGCTTTGAACGCCTTCGCCATCACTTTCAGCGACCGATTCCCGGCCGCTGAAAGCTACTAAAAGAAACCGCCGGATACACCGTTAATGAGATAGTCCCCATGCGGGTGCTCAACCGGGTCGATGGAGTGCTCATCGCGACTCGGGTTGTGATCCGTACACTCCTACTTATGGACCTTCTAGACCTGGGGCGGATCATTGTCGGGTTGGTGCTGCTGGTGCTGGGCGGGGAGGTACTGGTGCGAGGGGCCTCCGCCTTGGCTCGTCGAGCGGGGGTTTCCTCCCTGGTGGTCGGGCTCACCGTGGTCTCGGCGGCCACGTCGGCGCCCGAGCTTTCGGTGAGTATCGGTGCGGTCCTGCGCGACGAACCCGGACTGGCGGTGGGCAATGTGGTCGGCAGCAACATTGCTAACGTCTTGCTCATTCTCGGCCTCTCCGCTCTAGTTCTGCCGCTGGCCGCGACACAACGGTTGGTGCGCTTTGATCTCCCCCTGATGCTTTCTCTGTCCGCGGCGTTGCTGCTGGTCTGCCTCGACGGGGTGATCAGCGCGGTAGACGGGCTAATCCTGTTCGGTGCCGTGGTCGCTCACACCGTGCTGACCGTCACCATCGGCCGCAGAAGGACACAGTCCAAGGCCCCTGTTATGCAGCTGGCTGAGGGTTCCCTGGGTATCGGCACCTCCGCCCAGGCCCAGAAATTGCCTGTGGCCTCGAGCGGAAAGTCGATTCTGCTCGTGGTGTTCGGAGTTGCTCTCCTGGTAACCGGGGCCACGCTCCTCGTCGAGGGCGCGGTGAACACCGCCACCACGCTAGGGGTGAGCAGCCTAGTGGTCGGTTTAACCGTCGTGGCCATCGGCACATCTCTGCCTGAGCTGGCGACTTCCCTCATCGCCGTGCGCCGTGGCGAACGTGACTTGGCGATTGGCAACGTGGTCGGCAGCAACATCTTCAACATCGGAGTCGTGCTCGGGTTGCCAGCCATGATCTCCCTCGAGGGCATTCCCGTATCCAGCGCCGCCCTGGCCTTCGATATCCCGGTAATGTTGGCGGCCGCGATCGCCTTGCTGCCCGTAGCCTTCACTGGCTTCACGGTGGCGCGATGGGAAGGCGCCCTGTTCGTAGCCCTGTATCTGGTTTACCTCGGGTATCTCATCCTGGCTGCCACCGCACACGACGCACTGGAAGGATTTACCGCCGTGATGGCATGGTTTGTCCTCCCATTGATCACGGTGACGCTGATCGCCTTCACCGCATACGAAATCGGGCTGCGTAAGGGCCGACAAGGCAGCGGCACAACCCCCCGTCCGTCCTGACCACGAGCCGCTGACTAGATCAACCCGGGCCTGTCAATACCGCGCGCCACCCAGGCACCAGATAGTCCCCCCGATCAGCGCCAGACCCCCCACGCGGGTCAAATCCGTTCTGCACCCCTCTTGATGCGAAGCAGGTTACGGACTTGCCGGGTCTGTCAGATTAACGGTGGATCTGGCCTGGCGCATTGTCAGTTGATTCGGCCTTCGAAGGTGATAGCGAAGGCGTTGAGCGCGGGCTTCCACCTCGTGACCCACCGTGCCCGACCTTGCCCCGTCGGGTCAAGCGACCGGGTCACGAGATACAGGCATTTCAGCGCGGCAGCGTCGTTGGGGAAGTGCCCGCGGGCACGGACGGCGCGCCGGTAGCGGGCGTTGAGCGACTCGATCGCGTTCGTGGAGCAGATGATGCGGCGGATCTCGACGTCGTAGTCCAGAAACGGGATGAATTCCGCCCATGCGTTCTCCCAGAGCTGCCGGATCGCGGGATACATGGTGCACCACTTCTCGGCGAACTCCTCGAACCTGGCCCTCGCGACAGCTTCGTTGACGGCGGTATAGACCGGCTTGAGGTCGCGGGCGATCTGGTCCCAGTACTTCCGCGACGCGTATTTGAACGTGTTGCGGATCAGGTGGATGATGCATGTCTGCACCGTCGTCAGCTCCCACGTCGTGTTGATCGCGTCCGGGAGGCCTTTCAGCCCGTCGCAGACGACGATGCAGACGTCCTCGACGCCGCGGTTCTTGATCTCGGTGAGCACGCCGAGCCAGAACTTCGCGCCCTCACCACCGTCGCCGGCCCAGATCCCGAGGATGTCGCGTTCCCCGCCCGTGGTGACGCCGACGGCGACGTAGAACGGTTTGTTGCGCACCTGCCCGTCCCGCACCTTCACGACGATCGCGTCGATGAACACCACCGGGTAGACGCGGTCCAACGGACGGTTCTGCCACTCGGTCATCTCCTCGATCACCTTGTCGGTGATCTTCGAGATCGTGTCCTTCGAGACGCTGGCTCCGTAGACATCGTCGAAGTGCGCCGCGACCTCACCGGTCGTGAGCCCGCGCGCGGTCAATGACAGCACGATCTCGTCGATCCCGTCCAGCCGACGCTGCCGCTTGCGCACGATCCTCGGCTGGAACGACCCCTCACGATCCCGGGGAACGTCGATCTGCACTGCACCGACCTCGGTCATCACGGTCTTCGCCCGCGTCCCGTTACGGGCATTCTCGCCGGTGCTGGGCTGGTGCTTGTCATAACCGAGGTGCTCGGTCATCTCGACCTCGAGCGCAGTCTCCAGCACCCGCTTCGTTAGCCCGGCGAGCAGCCCGTCCGGGCCGACCAGGCTGACGCCCTTCTCCTTCGCTTCC
>NZ_JBNWUK010000048.1:0-4023 GCF_050563205.1 Zafaria sp. Z1313 | reverse complement strand
AGGGTCTGCTGAAGGTTTAGTTGACTCCATGGTTTAGGCCGCCAGGGCGACGGCCTTTTGGTGGATGGTTTCGTATTCGACCGGGGTTAGCTTACCGAGCCGACGCTGTCGTCGGCGGCGGTGATAGGTCCGTTCGATCCAATGGATGATGGCCAGGCGCAGCTGATCGCGGGTGGTCCAGCGGCGGCGGTCGAGGACGTTCTTCTGCAACGTAGCGAAGAAGCTTTCCATCGCCGCGTTGTCCCCGGCGGCTCCGACCCGGCCCATCGAGCCGACCAGCCCGTTCTGCTTCAGGGCGTGCTGGAACTTCCGGGACCGAAATTGGCTACCGCGGTCGCTATGGACAACACAACCGGCGACGTTGGAGGCCCCACGCCGGGCCACGGCGTCCTTGAGGGCGGCCACCGCCAGACCAGACTTCATCCGGCGGTCGATGGCGTAACCGACGATCCGTCCTGAGCAGGCGTCCTTGATCGCGCACAGGTAGAGCTTGCCCTCACCGGTGCGGTGCTCGGTGATATCCGTCAGCCACGTGGTGTTGATGCTCTCGGCGGTGAAGTCCCGCTGCAACAGGTCGTCACAGACCGGCGGGCCGGGCTTCGCCCCGCCCCGCTTGGCGCGGCGCACGGTGGCGGAGAAGATCTGCTGCTGAGAACACAGCCGCCACACCCGCCGCTCGGAGACCCTGTGGCCAGCCGCCTGCAGTTCATCGGCGATGAACCGGTGCCCGAATTCCGGGTCATCGGCGTGGACGTCGTAGGCGGCGTCAATCAGATGGGCTTCCTCCCAGTCCCGGTCGCTGACAGGCCGGGCGTTCCACTTATAGAACGCCTGCTTAGAGAAGCCCAACACCCTGCAGGTCACCGTCACCGGAATCTCGGCGGCGGCAAGGTCACGGACCAGCGGGTACATCATTTTGGGCGGGCCTGCCCGGGCTTCAGATTCGCCTGCGACAAGTAAGCGGTGGCCTGGCGCAGGATCTCGTTCTCCTGCTCCAGCTCACGGATCCGTCTGAGCATCCTGGCCTGCTCGGCTTTCCCCTCGGTGCTCTCGGCGGGTTCGAATCCGTGCTGGTCGAGGCGGTTCTCGTTTACCCAGGACTGCAGCGCGGACCTGGACATCCCGAGGTCCTTACAGACCTGTACCTGGGTCATTCCTTGCTCGAGCAGCTCCAGGGCGCTGGCCTTGAACTCCTCCGAGTAGATCTTCGGCATGATGAATATCCTCTCTGCTCCGCAGAGCAGTCAGGAAGTCAACCGAACCTTCAGCAGACCCTAATGACTGAAATGTATTACGAGGACGACGCCGACCTGTCGATCATCCAGCGCCGCAAGGTAGCCGTCATTGGTTACGGATCCCAGGGGCACGCCCACGCTCTGAGCTTGCGTGATTCCGGCGTTGACGTACGCATCGGACTCAAAGAAGGTTCCAAATCCCGGGCAAAGGCCGAGGCCGACGGCCTTCGCGTCCTCAGCGTCGCCGAAGCGGTATCTGAAGCCGATCTCATCATGCTCCTGGCCCCCGATCAGGTCCAGCGCCACGTCTACGCCGAGCACATCGCGCCCAATCTCCAGGCCGGCGACGCATTGTTCTTCGCTCACGGATTCAACGTCCGCTATGACTACATCAAGGCTCCGGCGGAAGTGGACGTAGCTCTGGTCGCACCCAAAGGCCCTGGCCACATCGTCCGCAGGGAATTTGAAGCCGGCCGCGGCGTGCCTGCCCTAATAGCCGTTGAACAGGATGCTTCCGGTAAGGCAAAAGAACTGGCGCTTTCCTACGCCAAGGCTATTGGAGCCGCCCGGGCCGGTATCATCGAAACCACCTTCACAGAAGAGACGGAAACAGACCTTTTCGGCGAACAGGTCGTACTCTGCGGCGGGGTCTCGCACCTCATTCAGTATGGGTTCGAGACGCTGACGGAAGCCGGTTACAAGCCTGAAGTGGCTTACTTCGAAACACTCCACGAAGTGAAGCTCATTGTTGACCTAATGGTTGAAGGCGGTATCGCTAAGCAGCGTTGGAGCGTCTCCGACACTGCTGAATATGGTGACTACGTGTCCGGCCCCCGGATCATTACCCCTCAGGTGAAGGAAAACATGAAGGCAGTCCTTGCCGACATCCAAGATGGTACCTTTGCCCGACGCTTTATCGATGATCAGGACGCCGGAGGTCCCGAATTTCAAGCGTTGCGCAAGAAGGAAGAGGGACATCCAATTGAGGCTACGGGTCGCGACCTGCGCAGCCTCTTTTCCTGGGTCCACTCCGATGACGATTACGAAGAAGGCACCGCTGCTAGGTAGGACTGGGCCCTAGTCGCGTGTAAGCATCCCCGTACCATGCAGGTACCTGCGCGATTCAAGCTTAGTGAATACCTCACTCGTCAGCGAGGTATTCACTAAGTTGGATCAGATCCTTGACTTGCTTTGTTAGGCAATCGTTGACGTCAGGGCGTACCTCTACGCAACTGCATTCGTACGTACCTAAATGGACCGGATAACCAGCAGGTTGCCGGAAGGCGCGCTACGGGGGCGAGCCTTACTGTCCAGATGACACCGCACCAGTTTTGTTGCAAATGGGTAACAGTGCTTGTGGAGGTTGGGATAGGGGTAAGATGCACCACGGTGCAGAGGGGGCTCGTGCCTGTCTAGGCCCAAAAAAATTTTCTCATGCAAGTGCCGTACTCTTTCCCACCTCTCCCGGAGACTGCTTGGGTATCCGGTAACGATCTGAGGCAAGGCTGTCACTGCAGTCCGCCAGCCGCAGTGCTCCTGTATTCCTCTAGCGCTCCCGCGCCAGTTGGCAGTTTCTGCTGCAGTAGCAGAGCCTGGAGGACCATATCCTTCTCCTCTCTGGGGAGAGCCCTTCGTGAACTCAGAGTTGCTATCTCTCCGCAATCAAGGTGTTCTGCCGCAACCCGAGTAAACCTTAGTCTTACTCCGAGTTTGCGTATGGGTAACTGAAGGAAAGTACTGGTCTCGGCGCTGGTCAGATATATGAGGTCTGGGTCGTCCCCACCCTCGGTTAGGGTCGGGATACACAACACTGTTTGAATATTCGCTTCGTTGGGGTCCACCGGTCGTGCGTTCGGGGGCCGGTGCGCTCATCGCCCGATATTGAGCGTGGGGACCGGCAGTGGCGTGCTTGGGGGCCACCGCGCGCTTAGGCTCCTTCCGCCGTACGTATAGGGCGCACGGCGGAAGGAGAACCATCAATGGTACGGAAGATCAGGGCCAAGCTGGTGTTGCAGTTGCGGGCCGAGGGCTTGTCCGGCCGGGTGATCGCGGCGTCGCAGGGCATGTCCCGGAAATCGGTCACGGCGGTGCTGGAGGCCGCCGACGCTGCCGGTATCGGCTGGGACGAGATTAAGGACCTTGCCCACGGCGAGGTTTACGAGTTGTTGTTCCCGGGTCGTGGTGAGCATCAGAGCGTGTTCGCCCAGCCGGACTGGGAGCGGGTTCATCGGGAGCTGGCGCGGGTCGGGGTGACGTTGAAGCTGCTGCACGGCGAATACGCTGATGGCTGCGCGGCCGGCAGCGAGCCGGCGATGGGATACGACCGGTTCTGCCGGACCTACCAGCGCCACGTGCTGGTCACCGGGGCCGCCTCGAGGGTCGGGCATAAGGCCGGGCAGACGGTCGAGGTGGACTGGTCCGGGCCGACGATGCAGCTGCACGGTCCGGTCACTGGCGCGACCCGGACGGTGTTCTTGTTCGTGGGGTGCCTGCCGTTCAGCCGCTACGCCTTCGTCGAGCCGACCTTGGATATGAAGCAGGACACCTGGTTGCGGGCGCACGTGTCGATGTTCGAGGCGTTCGGCGGCTCGGTGCCCAGGATCGTGCCGGACAACCTGAAGACCGGGGTGATCAGTCATCCCCGTGAGGGCGAGGTCGTCCTGAATGATGCCTACCGGGAGATGGCCGCGCACTACTCGGCTGCCGTGCTGCCGGGGAGGGTGAGGTCTCCTAAGGACAAGGCCAGCGTGGAAAACACGGTCTGGCACGTGGCCATGCGCGTCATCGC
>NZ_JBNWUK010000047.1:0-4058 GCF_050563205.1 Zafaria sp. Z1313 | reverse complement strand
TGATTGGGTCCCGGTTAGCAGTCCAGTGGCTATGCGATAGCTAGTTGATTTTTCTGCGTCCAGGTGTCCCAGTATTGTTTCGGCGTCATGCCGTCGAGGGATCCGTGGGGCCGTTCATGATTGTAGATGTCCTTCCACTCGTCGGCCAAGTACTTCGCTTCGGCCATGGTGTCGATGATTTCCCCAGTGAGTTGTTCCCTTCTGAATTGGGCGTTGAATGATTCGGCGAACCCGTTCTGCCACGGGGATCCCGGGTCGATGAACGCCGTATCTACCCCGGCAGTGGCGCACCAGTTGACCAGCGCTGCGGCGGTGAATTCCGGCCCGTTATCGGAGCGCACATAGGTTGGCGTGACACCGGTTTCGGCGATGATGTCCTCCAGGACGGCGACCACATCGGTGGCGGTGAAGGACCTGCGCGGAACGATCGCCAGGGCGGTGCGGGTGTACTCGTCAATGACGTTGAAGAACCGGACATGCCGCCCACAGGAGGTCACATCGGATTGGAAGTCGAAGCTGATCACGTGCATCGGGTATTCGGCCTTCAGCCGCTTCTGCTCCCCGGCGCCGGGCCCGGTGCGGCGACGCTTACGCGCCTTCGGCTTGCACGTCAGTCCCTCGGCCCGCCAGAGCCGGCGCACCCGCTTAGCGTTGAGCACCACGCCAGCCCACTCCGGCTGGGCCAGCAGGCGCCAGCGGGCCTTCCGCCACCCCCACGCCGGATGCTCCCCGGCGATGGCCCGCAACGCCGCGCGTAGCCGGGCTTCCTCAAAGCTGACCGCTGGGCGTGACTTGCGCAGCGCGGAACGGTTCTGCCCCAGCACCTTGCACGCGAATCTCTCGGACGCCCCGAATTTCTCCACCGCCATGCGCACTGCCCGGCGGCGAGGTTCGGGGCTCAGAATTTTCCCTTAGCCACCTCGTTCAGGATGTCGATGGCCAGTTCCTTCTCGGCCAGCAACCGCTTCAGCCGGGCGTTTTCCTTCTCCAAGTCCTTGACCGCTTTGGTTTGGGCTGCGTTCTGCTCGGAACCGTACTGCTGCAGCCACCGATACCAGGTTGCCTCGGTGACCTGCAGCTCCTTGATGACCTCGATCATCGGCTTGCCGTCATTGAGCATCTTCTGCCCCTGCCGGACCTTCGCGACGACCTGATCCGGGGTATGCCTACGTGCCATAATCTGTGAATTTCCTCCTGCACCCATTATCGGATGCGAAACTCACACAGTCACCGGACTCCTACCCGGGGACCCAACCACCCTCTTCGACTGTGGCAGGCAGCAACAAGAAACAGGCATGGCAATGCGTCCACGGCCACTCATTCACCGCTACGGTGGCAAACCGGGCGCTTAACGGCTCCGGCTGCCCCGTCTGTGCGAATCTCGCGGTCAGTGCAGGAATCAATGACCTCGCCACCACGCACCCTGGACTGGCCGCCGAGTGGCACCCCGAACTCAACGGCGACCTGCGCCCGGAACACGTCATCGGTGGCCGGGACGCGAAGATTGCCTGGCTCTGCCCGGCCGGGCACGACTACTGGAAAACCGTCGCCAAACGAAAGGGCGGCCAAGGGTGCCCCATATGCTCGGGACGCCGCGTGGCACTTGGCGTCAACGACCTCGGCACCACACACCCGGCACTGGCCGCCGAGTGGCACTTCGAACTAAACGGCGATCTGGGCCCCGTGGATGTCTCAGCGGGCAGCGCGCTCACGGTTCACTGGATTTGCCCGGCCAAGCATGCCTATGACACACCTATAGGTAATCGCACAGGGGCGAAGAAGGCGGGCTGTCCCTACTGCTCCAACCGCAAGCTGCTGACGGGGTACAACGACTTGGCCACGCAGTATCCTGCCCTAGCCCTCGATTGGGACCCGGCACGCAACGGAGGGCTGACGGCCGCTGAAGTCTTGCCCGGCAGTCGGCTGCGCTCGTGGAAATGCGCGTACGGACACGAACAGGAAATGATGTTCCGCAACCGTCTGCGCGCTGGTGGATGCACGGGCTGTCCCCGTGATAGGCGAGCGGCCTCCCATCCGCCGGCGGAAAGAAAGATGCCAAGTTGATTGTCAGATTCGAGCATCGGCGTATCCGACACAACCGCCAATTTCCAAGGGACAAAAGCCTGTCAATCTGCCAACCACGCTGACATCTCACATGTGAGTTGCCAAATTAGTTGGCATAAGTGACAAGTTAGTTGGCCGATGACAACCGGCTTGGCATAAGTGACAGGACAGTTGGCGCGACGCCGTGTGACTTGAACGTCTTGTTGCGACTTTTGCAGAGTTTGCGCGACTTTAGAAAATGCACTCGCGACTTAGTCGTGACTAGCCGTGGGACGTCATCCACCGTGGGAATTGGTGTGAGGTGCCGGTCTAGTTGGAAGAAACGACCAAGATGGTTGGAAGCTTTCGACTAGACCGGCAATCCTAGATGACCAAGACGCGTTCCGCACCGAGCAAAATGATGTCTTCGTAGCCGGGCGCAGGTCTTGTGCAGCATCAGCGGCTGGCTGTTAGTAGCGGGGCCTTGGTTTATGTGGAAAACCGGAATTCTCGCTGCCTGCCGGTCCAGGATGAGCGGAATCGGATCTACCGGCGGCGCGTTCCGGTTCGTTTACTCGACCTTCACAACCAAGGCGTGCTTCAGGGCGGCACGCAGGGTTACAAGTTCGTGAGAGTTGACGCACGTTCGACAGGCTTGTGACAGGTAACCGACCCGCGGTGATTAACGAATTTGTGTGCGAACACCGCAGCTGAATGGGGGGGAGAGATGGACGTCCGGACGAACAGCGAGTACTTGGACTTCCTTGCGGAGCACCTCGATGACTTTTTGAGGACGTTCGAGGAGTTCATGACGCACCATGTCGAGAACTCCGGGTTCGGGGCTATGGCGATGGGGGTGGCCCCTGCTGTCCTGCTGAAGGATGGTGCTGACAAGGCGCGTGTCAGAGTTATCACTGATAAGCTGAACCGCCTTGTCGGCGCGCTCATGGATCTCAGCAGCGTCACGGACATCCGACTCGCAGTCCAGGGGGCAGGGGTGCTGGACCCCTTTGTGAACTGGCAGCGGATGCTCGAGCCGAAGCCCCTGCTCGACGCCCCTGTTGTCCGAGGTTGCTGCCTCCAGGCCGCAGGCCGGCGGGAGGGTCTCAAGGCGAAGGCAAAGGCGCTCTCGTCGCCAACGATCGAGCCGTCGGTCCTGCACCCTCTGGTGTGGGCCTCGGCCCAGCGTCTCTGGAACGACGGCCACCTCCGTCAAGCAGTTGCGGCCGCTGCGGAAGCCGTCAGCGGCCAGATGAAGCAGCTCACGGGTCGGAACAACGCGAGCGACACTTCTCTGTGGCAGCAGGCGTTCGCTCAAGCCGACCCCCAAGAGGGTAAGCCCCGTCTACGCTGGCCCGGTGACTCGGACGACCAGGACGTCAAGACGATGCAGGCCGGTCTACTGAGCTTCGCCCCCGGTGTCAACATGGTGATCCGAAACCCGGCGACGCATGTCGCAGTGGACTTCACCAAGCAAGACGGCCTTGAACAGCTAGCGACTCTGAGCGTTCTCGCCAAGTTCGTAGACCGGTGTCTCGTCGTGTCCGTCGATGGCGCGCCAGACCCTGACACCATGCAGTTGTTGTCACAGCCCGCAGGCGAACGGGACTGCTGCACGGTTAGGTGACAGGTTCTAGTCACGCCGCCAGTGCGACGGTCGTGTTCATGATGGTCTCGAACTCGATGGGCGTCAAACGACCCAGGCGTGCCTGACGGCGTCGCCGGTGATAGGTCCGCTCGATCCAGGTGACGATCGCGATGCGCAGCTGCTCGCGAGTGGTCCAGGAGCGGCGGTCGAGGACGTTCTTCTGGAGCAGCGCGAAGAAGCTTTCCATGGCGGCGTTGTCCCCGCTCGATCCGACTCTGCCCATGCTCCCGACCATGCGGTGAAGGGCAAGAGCGCGCAGGAACTTCCTGCTCCGAAATTGACTGCCCCTGTCGCTGTGCACGATGCAGCCGGCGACGTCGCCGCGCATCGCGACAGCATTCTCGAGCGCCTGAACGGCCAGGCGGGA
>NZ_JBNWUK010000046.1:0-4109 GCF_050563205.1 Zafaria sp. Z1313 | reverse complement strand
GCCCCGTCGGGTCAAGCGACCGGGTCACGAGATACAGGCATTTCAGCGCGGCAGCGTCGTTGGGGAAGTGCCCGCGGGCACGGACGGCGCGCCGGTAGCGGGCGTTGAGCGACTCGATCGCGTTCGTGGAGCAGATGATGCGGCGGATCTCGACGTCGTAGTCCAGAAACGGGATGAATTCCGCCCATGCGTTCTCCCAGAGCTGCCGGATCGCGGGATACATGGTGCACCACTTCTCGGCGAACTCCTCGAACCTGGCCCTCGCGACAGCTTCGTTGACGGCGGTATAGACCGGCTTGAGGTCGCGGGCGATCTGGTCCCAGTACTTCCGCGACGCGTATTTGAACGTGTTGCGGATCAGGTGGATGATGCATGTCTGCACCGTCGTCAGCTCCCACGTCGTGTTGATCGCGTCCGGGAGGCCTTTCAGCCCGTCGCAGACGACGATGCAGACGTCCTCGACGCCGCGGTTCTTGATCTCGGTGAGCACGCCGAGCCAGAACTTCGCGCCCTCACCACCGTCGCCGGCCCAGATCCCGAGGATGTCGCGTTCCCCGCCCGTGGTGACGCCGACGGCGACGTAGAACGGTTTGTTGCGCACCTGCCCGTCCCGCACCTTCACGACGATCGCGTCGATGAACACCACCGGGTAGACGCGGTCCAACGGACGGTTCTGCCACTCGGTCATCTCCTCGATCACCTTGTCGGTGATCTTCGAGATCGTGTCCTTCGAGACGCTGGCTCCGTAGACATCGTCGAAGTGCGCCGCGACCTCACCGGTCGTGAGCCCGCGCGCGGTCAATGACAGCACGATCTCGTCGATCCCGTCCAGCCGACGCTGCCGCTTGCGCACGATCCTCGGCTGGAACGACCCCTCACGATCCCGGGGAACGTCGATCTGCACTGCACCGACCTCGGTCATCACGGTCTTCGCCCGCGTCCCGTTACGGGCATTCTCGCCGGTGCTGGGCTGGTGCTTGTCATAACCGAGGTGCTCGGTCATCTCGACCTCGAGCGCAGTCTCCAGCACCCGCTTCGTTAGCCCGGCGAGCAGCCCGTCCGGGCCGACCAGGCTGACGCCCTTCTCCTTCGCTTCCGCGAGCAGCTGCTCCGCGATCTGCTGCTGATCGATGATCTCTCCCGTCACAGGATCAATCATCTCGATGACATCGGTCATCGCCTTTCCTTTCGGTCAGGCCAGGACCAGATACACCGTTCGTCTGACACTCCCGGTGCTGGCCGGGCTGATCGTGGCCCTGGCCCTGATCCCGGAGGCCATCGCGTTCTCCCTGATCGCCGGGGTGGACCCGCAGGTGGGCCTGTTCGCCGCCGCCACCATGGCCATGTCCATCGCGTTCCTGGGCGGGCGGCCGGCGATGATCTCCGCGGCCACCGCGGCCACCGCCCTGGTGGTGGCCCCGCTGATGGCCTCCCACGGGCTGGACTACCTGATCGCCGCGGTCATCCTCGCCGGCGTCTTCCAGGTGATCCTCGGTGTACTCGGGGTGGGCAAGCTGATGCGGTTCATCCCCCGGTCGGTGATGATCGGCTTCGTCAACGCCCTGGGCATCCTGATCTTCACCTCCCAGCTGCCGGACCTGATCGGGGTCCCCTGGCTGGTCTACCCGCTCACCGCCCTGGGGCTGGCGATCATCTACCTGCTGCCGCGGATCACCACCGTGGTCCCGGCCCCACTGGTGTCGATCATCGTGGTCACCGCCCTCGCGGTGGTCTTCGCCCTGAACGTGCCCACCGTCGGAGACAAGGGCGAACTGCCCGACGCGTTGCCGACCCTGTTCCTCCCGAACGTGCCGTTCACCCTGGAGACCTTCCAGGTCATCGCCCCGTACGCGCTGGGCATGGCCGCCGTCGGGCTGCTGGAGTCGCTGATGACCGCCAAGCTCGTCGATGACATCACCGACACCCGCTCGAACAAGGTCCGCGAGTCCTGGGGTCAGGGCGCGGCGAACATCATCAGCGGGTTCTTCGGCGGCATGGGCGGCTGCGCGATGGTCGGGCAGACCATGATCAACGTCAAGGCCTCCGGGGCCCGCACCCGGATCTCCACCTTCCTGGCCGGGGCCTTCGTCCTGGTCCTGGCCGTGTCCCTCGGTGAGGTCGTCGCCCTGATCCCGATGGCCGCCCTGGTCGCGGTGATGATCTTCGTGTCCATCGCCACCTTCGACTGGCACTCCATCCGCCCCTCCACCCTGCGGATGATGCCCAAGTCCGAGACCATCGTCATGGCCGTCACCGTCATCGGCACCGTGGCCACCCACAACCTGGCCATCGGCGTCGGACTCGGCGTGCTCACCGCCATGGTCCTGTTCGCCCGCCGGGTCGCGCACTTCGCCACCGTCACCCGCACCCTCACCAGCGAGGCTGAGGGCGAGGAGGCCACCGCCCGGTACACCGTGGACGGAGAACTGTTCTGGGCCTCCTCCAACGACCTCTACACCCAGTTCGAGTACGCCGAGGACCCCCAGCACATCGTCATCGACCTGACGACCTCGCACCTATGGGACGCCTCCACCATCGCCGCCCTGGACTCCGTGGAGGACAAGTACCGCCACTACGGCAAGCACGTCGAGGTCATCGGCCTCAACCAGGCCAGCCAGGCCATGCGCACCCGGATGTCCGGACGCCTCGGCTCCGGACACTGACACCTGGCAAGCCCTACACACAACACTGCCACCTGCCCTCCGGACCAGGTGGCAGTGTTGTACCAAACGCAGGACATCACACGCATTTCCGTAAGCATGCCGCCATTTATCAGTCGCAAACTGACCGCCAAATATCTCTGAAAGTCACACATCAGATGTCCAATACCCATTGGTCAAAATCGGTCCTTTTTGGCCGCGAGCATCCTCGGTCGCGGCTCGCACAAGAAATACCGTCCCAGCCGGTTCGATTGGGCAATGATTGGGGCATGAAAGCAGACTTGGATGAACCGCTGAAAGTAAGAGACATACTCGCCCTTATCAAGCCCGGGAATCCCGTTGCGGAATTTGATACGTCACTTGAGGACTACTTCGTCCAGACTGAGACTTTTGAACGCTTAGTTACCGACGACGGCGACATCGTCGCTGGCGACAAAGGCACGGGCAAGACCGCTCTATTCAAGATTCTTACAGCCGGCCACCCCGATTACCCCGCCCGGGACTATCTCATTAACGGTGTATCCGGCGGTTTCTTTTAGTAGCTTTCAGCGGCCGGGAATCGGTCGCTGAAAGTGATGGCGAAGGCGTTCAAAGCGGGCTTCCAACGCACGGCCCATCGGGTCTTGCCGGCACCGGTCGGATCGAGGGATCGGGTGACCAGATACAGGCACTTTAGCGCAGCCTGCTCGGTGGGGAAATGACCCCGGGCCTTCACGGCGCGCCGGTACCTGGCGTTGAGGGATTCGATCGCATTGGTCGAGCAGATCACGCGCCGGATTTCCACGTCATAGTCCAGGAACGGGATGAACTCCTCCCACGCGTTCTCCCACAGCCGCACGATGGCCCCGTATTTCTTGCCCCAGCGCTCGGTGAGCTCCTCGAACGCCGCCCTGGCGGCCGCAGCGTTCACGGCGGTGTAGATGGGCTTCACGTCCCGTTTGAGCGCGTCCCAGTCCTTCTTCGAGGCCAGGCGGAAGGTATTGCGGATCAGGTGGATGATGCAGGTCTGCACGGTTGTCAGCGGCCAGACGTTGGTGACGACTTCGGGCAGGCCTTTGAGGCCGTCGCAGACCAGGAAGAAGGTGTCTTTCACGCCGCGGTTCTTGATGTCGGTGAGCACGCTCATCCAGAACTTCGCGCCCTCACCGCCGGTGCCGGCCCACAGGCCGAGGATGTCCTTCTCACCCTCCAGCGTCACGCCGATCGCGGCGTAGACGGGCCGGTTGGCGACCTGCCCGTCGCGGACCTTGACGACGATGGCGTCGATGAAGATCGCCGCGTAGACCTCATCCAGCGGCCGGTTTTGCCACGCGGCCATCTCGTCGAGCACCCTGTCGGTGATCCGCGAGACGGTCTCCTTTGACACGGACGCACCGTAGATCTCGGCGAAGTGCGCGCTGATTTCCCCGGTGGTCAGGCCCTTGGCATAGAGCGACAGGACCATCTCAT
>NZ_JBNWUK010000045.1:0-4136 GCF_050563205.1 Zafaria sp. Z1313 | reverse complement strand
CGACCGCCCGTCGAGGTGATGTGTTCCTTCATCGAGGAGCACCGCGGCGAGCACGGGGTCGAGCCGATCTGCCGAGAACTGCAGATCGCCCCGAGCACATACTACGCGCACCGCACCCGCAAGCCTTCGGCGCGCAGCGTCCGGGACGGGGAGCTGACGGCCGAGATCCAGCGGATCCACAAGAAGAACTTCTCCGTCTACGGGGCGCGGAAGGTCCACGCCCAGCTGCGCCGCGAGGGCACCGAGGTGGCCCGGTGCACCGTGGAGCGCCTGATGCGCGCCGAAGGGCTGCGCGGGGTCTCGCGGGCCAAGGGGCCGCGGACAACGAAACCGGCGCCGGAAACCGGCCGGCCCGCGGACCTCGTCGAGCGCCGGTTTTCCGCCGAGGCCCAGGACCGGCTGTGGGTCGCGGACATCACCTGCGTGCGAACCTTCGCCGGCTGGGTCTACGCCGCTTTCGTCCTGGACGTGTTCTCCCGCCGCATCGTGGGCTGGCAGGTCTCCACCAGCCTCTACACCGAGCTGGCCCTCGACGCCCTGGAAATGGGGATCTGGTCCCGCAGCAGGGACGGCGCGGACCTGTCCGGACTTGTCCACCATAGCGACAGGGGCGTGCAATACCGAGCACTTCGTTACGCCGAACGCCTCGCCGCCGAGGATGCCGTGGCCTCGGTGGGTTCGAGGGGCGATAGCTACGACAACGCGATGGCCGAGGCACTCAATTCGCTGTTCAAGGCCGAGCTCGTCCGCAACCGCAGGCCCTGGCACGATATCAACCACCTCGAGGTCGCCGTCGCGGAATGGGTCGACTGGTACAACCACCGTCGGCTCCACGGCGAGCTCGGACACATCCCGCCCGTCGAATACGAAAAGCTCCACACCCTACACGGCCAGCCCGAGCTGGCGACAATTTCCAACTAAGAAGCCCTCCACCAAACCCGGGGCTTGACAGTCCACCGTGGGCAAAACCACTGCCTGCATCGCCCTCATGCGCAGCACGCACGCCCTGTTCGGCCTGCAGCATCGAGACTTCGCCGGTCGCGGCGCGATCCCCGTGGCCTACGTCGAAGTGCCCGCCGGCTCGTCGGCCAAAGCCATGATCGGGCGGTTCGCGCATTTCTACGGACTGGAACTGCCCGGACGCTCTACTCTCGAGGAAATCCTTAAGGCAGTTGTCACCGCGATGCGGACTTGCTCCACCCAGCTGGTGGTCGTTGACGAACTGCAGAACCTAAGCAAGCTCAGTCAGGGAAATGGCGAATCCGTCGACGTCCTCAAGAGCCTGTCCAACCAGGTCCCGGCTACCTTCGTATATTCGGGCATCAACGTCCACCAAGGTGGACTCCTGGCAGGTGAGCGGGGAAACCAGATCAGCCGACGCTTCACGCTGCTCGAGATGCAACGCTACGGACATGCCACGGCGGAGGAAACGAAGGCTTGGAACGGCATAGTTATGGCGTTCTCAAACGAGCTACCACTTCTGGCTCATGACAAGAAGGCATTACTCAAGGATGCTGCGTGGCTTCACCGACGTAGCGGAGGCAACATCGGCACCCTTCAGCGGCTTCTGGTCGGGGGCGCTCAGCTACTCATCCTCGAAGGCGACCCCGCGGGTGAAACCCTAACCCGCGAGTACATGGAGGCACTCCCCGTCGACATGGCCGCGGAGAACGCCGGGGGCTTGTTGGAGGAAAGCCCAGCCCTGCGGCAACTGACCGGCTAAACCATGGTCCCCGACCTGAACCGCAGGTTCCCCGTGCGAATCCGCCCACGGTATTTGGAAGCACCCGAGAGCTACGGCCAACGACTGGCCTTGGCCAACGGCCTTCCCGCTCTCGCCTCGTCCAAGGCCGCGCGCCAATTGGCGGCCTCGTCAGAAGCCCAGGCGCTTCGGGCGGCACTCGTCCGCTGGTGCGAGGCAAAGGGCGGGCTTGCCCCAGGACACTTCCAGCGCCAGGCCCGGCAGGTCAGGGAAGAACTCCCGGCACGCAGCATGTGCCGACTCTGCGCCGGGGGAGCAACGGTCGGGCAACTGGACCACGTTGAAACGAATTGCTGCCTGCGGCACGGGCTGTGGACCGGACCCGGGACCACACCGGCAGCCCAGTTCACAGTCGGACGGGAGGTTATCGCCGCCGAACGCCGTTACCGCTACCTGTTACGTCGCAATCGAGCTGACCTCAGTCTCTTTCGGGCGATCGCCAGCGTCCTCACCCCCAAGAACTATGGCGCACCAGCGCAGCGAATTTTCGACGCCGGGAGCTACCCGGTCCTGATCGCCGTCGCCGGCCTTCTGACGGACCGGAGCCTTCACCGGAAACTCTTCGATACGCGCCTCACCTTTGCAGAAACAAATGCCCGGCTGGCAGAACACCTCCGGAAGGCCGTACCGGGCAGCGGGTGCGAGTTGGCGGACGGTGTCTGGCTGCTGCTGCGCCCGACGTTTCTATGGGTGCGCAAATCTGCGCTGGACGCCCCGACCGGAGAAGACTTCGTCCCGCTCATCGCGGTCAATCGGGCTGACATTCAGGGTGCCGACAGTACAGTCCGCCCACTGGAGCCGTTCAGCCGCTACCTGGCACAGTTGCGGCAGCAACGCGGCGCATTGCCAGTCCATCGACGAGAGGTTTATGTTGTCGCCGGACAGGGAAAGGGACGAGGCCCAGTGCCGACCGTTGGCCGGCCCTTGCTGATCTGCGGTGACGGACACGTCTTGCGACGGGGCTGGGATAAAGCTTTCGCGGCACTCGACGAAGGCAGGTCCATGTGCCCGATCTGCAACGGCGGCCAGCCTCTTGCCGGCTACAACACCATCGTTGAAACACACCCTCACCTTGCACGCGAATGGGACGCGGAAAGGAATGACAACGATTGCCCCTTGATTGGGTCCCGGTTAGCAGTCCAGTGGCTATGCGATAGCTAGTTGATTTTTCTGCGTCCAGGTGTCCCAGTATTGTTTCGGCGTCATGCCGTCGAGGGATCCGTGGGGCCGTTCATGATTGTAGATGTCCTTCCACTCGTCGGCCAAGTACTTCGCTTCGGCCATGGTGTCGATGATTTCCCCAGTGAGTTGTTCCCTTCTGAATTGGGCGTTGAATGATTCGGCGAACCCGTTCTGCCACGGGGATCCCGGGTCGATGAACGCCGTATCTACCCCGGCAGTGGCGCACCAGTTGACCAGCGCTGCGGCGGTGAATTCCGGCCCGTTATCGGAGCGCACATAGGTTGGCGTGACACCGGTTTCGGCGATGATGTCCTCCAGGACGGCGACCACATCGGTGGCGGTGAAGGACCTGCGCGGAACGATCGCCAGGGCGGTGCGGGTGTACTCGTCAATGACGTTGAAGAACCGGACATGCCGCCCACAGGAGGTCACATCGGATTGGAAGTCGAAGCTGATCACGTGCATCGGGTATTCGGCCTTCAGCCGCTTCTGCTCCCCGGCGCCGGGCCCGGTGCGGCGACGCTTACGCGCCTTCGGCTTGCACGTCAGTCCCTCGGCCCGCCAGAGCCGGCGCACCCGCTTAGCGTTGAGCACCACGCCAGCCCACTCCGGCTGGGCCAGCAGGCGCCAGCGGGCCTTCCGCCACCCCCACGCCGGATGCTCCCCGGCGATGGCCCGCAACGCCGCGCGTAGCCGGGCTTCCTCAAAGCTGACCGCTGGGCGTGACTTGCGCAGCGCGGAACGGTTCTGCCCCAGCACCTTGCACGCGAATCTCTCGGACGCCCCGAATTTCTCCACCGCCATGCGCACTGCCCGGCGGCGAGGTTCGGGGCTCAGAATTTTCCCTTAGCCACCTCGTTCAGGATGTCGATGGCCAGTTCCTTCTCGGCCAGCAACCGCTTCAGCCGGGCGTTTTCCTTCTCCAAGTCCTTGACCGCTTTGGTTTGGGCTGCGTTCTGCTCGGAACCGTACTGCTGCAGCCACCGATACCAGGTTGCCTCGGTGACCTGCAGCTCCTTGATGACCTCGATCATCGGCTTGCCGTCATTGAGCATCTTCTGCCCCTGCCGGACCTTCGCGACGACCTGATCCGGGGTATGCCTACGTGCCATAATCTGTGAATTTCCTCCTGCACCCATTATCGGATGCGAAACTCACACAGTCACCGGACTCCTACCCGGGGACCCAACCA
>NZ_JBNWUK010000044.1:0-4435 GCF_050563205.1 Zafaria sp. Z1313 | reverse complement strand
GCGATGACGCGCATGGCCACGTGCCAGACCGTGTTTTCCACGCTGGCCTTGTCCTTAGGAGACCTCACCCTCCCCGGCAGCACGGCAGCCGAGTAGTGCGCGGCCATCTCCCGGTAGGCATCATTCAGGACGACCTCGCCCTCACGGGGATGACTGATCACCCCGGTCTTCAGGTTGTCCGGCACGATCCTGGGCACCGAGCCGCCGAACGCCTCGAACATCGACACGTGCGCCCGCAACCAGGTGTCCTGCTTCATATCCAAGGTCGGCTCGACGAAGGCGTAGCGGCTGAACGGCAGGCACCCCACGAACAAGAACACCGTCCGGGTCGCGCCAGTGACCGGACCGTGCAGCTGCATCGTCGGCCCGGACCAGTCCACCTCGACCGTCTGCCCGGCCTTATGCCCGACCCTCGAGGCGGCCCCGGTGACCAGCACGTGGCGCTGGTAGGTCCGGCAGAACCGGTCGTATCCCATCGCCGGCTCGCTGCCGGCCGCGCAGCCATCAGCGTATTCGCCGTGCAGCAGCTTCAACGTCACCCCGACCCGCGCCAGCTCCCGATGAACCCGCTCCCAGTCCGGCTGGGCGAACACGCTCTGATGCTCACCACGACCCGGGAACAACAACTCGTAAACCTCGCCGTGGGCAAGGTCCTTAATCTCGTCCCAGCCGATACCGGCAGCGTCGGCGGCCTCCAGCACCGCCGTGACCGATTTCCGGGACATGCCCTGCGACGCCGCGATCACCCGGCCGGACAAGCCCTCGGCCCGCAACTGCAACACCAGCTTGGCCCTGATCTTCCGTACCATTGATGGTTCTCCTTCCGCCGTGCGCCCTATACGTACGGCGGAAGGAGCCTAAGCGCGCGGTGGCCCCCAAGCACGCCACTGCCGGTCCCCACGCTCAATATCGGGCGATGAGCGCACCGGCCCCCGAACGCACGACCGGTGGACCCCAACGAAGCGAATATTCAGGAAGGCAAGGTCGTACCGCTAACGCTCGGTCCGTTGAAGACAACAGCCCAAGCCGGGACCATCCCTCAAGTCTTGATCGTCCCTGCTGGAATTAGGACATTTGGTGACATCGACTATCCCAGCCCACAATTTGCGGTTCGGCATCCCCTAATGGCCGCGGAGTCAGTTCGGCCGGTTTTGAGTAGCGATCCGCCACGAGATTCGATGCTGATGGCTATTCCTGTGCAAGAGCCATTCGTCGCATGGGTAATCGAGAAATGCGACGTAAAGAGCGACCGGGACTTGTTGCGCCCTACTTCGTGGGGCTTGTCGCACTTCGACACTCCGCCCTTCCTTGGCAGCGGATGGACATCCGAGCAGGGACTCACGGCTGGAGACTCTACTGCCGGCTAGGCGGTGCTGCCCGGGGACGCTTTTGTGCTTGGCAGACATAGGCTCAACTAGGGACTGCCTGTAAACAAGCGAGGAGCTACGACGTTGGCTTATCGAGAGCAAGTAGGAACACACCCTCATCGACGTAGCCTGCTCTCAAGTCTGCATCCAAATCCGTGTCATCGGTCACAAATGTCAGAAAATGCCGCAGTTCTCTAACTGTTACCGGTTCTCGCATGGTCAAAACGACGCCGACTCCCAAGTTAACCTCCTCATGTGACAAGAACAACTAGCAATGTATCACTAGTGATACAGACTTATTGCTTGACTTCTTATGGCATGAGATGTGCCTATCCGACCGACAGATATACCTCCTGAGGCCGCTGGGCGATGGCAGTCACGCCGCCAAAGAGTTGGATCCCGTATCCGTGAACTTCGGCTTACTCGAGGCATGACTCAGGAGGCCTTAGCCTCGGCCGCCGATTTGAGCCGTGTGCACCTAAATCGACTCGAGGCTGGCAAGCGCAGTCTCGCCTACGAACGGTTGTGGGACCTTGCTGCAGCCCTGAACGTGAACATCAACGAGCTTCTTGAGGTAGATGAAGAGTCGCAGGGCTAGCCGAATCCCCGTCGATCACTACGCGGCCATGCTTGCGATTGTGACGCCCCCACGCTCGGCAGTGGAAAGACTGGGCAAAGGACTTTGCGCGGCCTCCTTGTCCGGATTCGGGGTCATGAGCCCTCGGCTACCTGGGGAGCCGCTGCTACGGAAGGCATTCATCTGCGCGCCACGCCAGGTAGCCACTGTGACAGACGTTGTGCCGGATGCTCCTGCTGCTTCGGTCTAAGCTATCGGCCTCCAGAGATACGCTTTTTGCATGGATTCCCTCCTTATTGTCGCCCTCGTCATCGGGGCCATCCACAATGCCCTAGAAGCAAAGCGGGCCGAAAAAAGAGCGAGGCGTGTTAACGCCGACCGAAAATAGGGCCAAGAACGCCAACTGAAAATAGGGCCACCGGGTTGCGGTTCTATTGTGCCTGAGGTCTTGTGGTGGTTCTGTTGCGGAGCCGGTAGCTGCTGCCGGTGAGGTTGAGAACCTCCGCGTGGTGGACGATGCGGTCGATCATGGCTGAGGCGACCGTAGCGTCGCCGAAGACCTCGCCCCAACGGCTGAACGCCAGGTTCGAGGTGAGGACCAGCGAGGCGTGCTCATACCTGGACGAGACCAGTTGGAAGAACAGGTTCGCCGAGTCCTGGTCGAACGGGATGTATCCGACCTCGTCGACGATCAGCAGCTTGTAGCGGCGCAGCTTTGTCAGTTCCTGGGGCAGGCGTCCGCCTTCGTGCGCCTCGGCGAGGCGAGCGACCCAGCCGGTGGCGGTGTCGAACAGGACCCGGTGCCCGGTGCGGGCGGCCTTGATCCCGATGCCCACGGCCAAATGCGTTTTGCCGGTGCCGGGAGGACCGAGCAGGACCACGTTCTTGGCTTCCTCGAGGAAGACCCCGGTGCCGAGGTGGGCCACCAGGTTGCGGTCGGCGGCCGGCTGGTGGTCGAAGTTGAACTCCTCGATGGTCTTGGCGCCGGGGAAGCGGGCGGCACGGATCCGCAGGGCCGCCCCGGAGGCTTCGCGCTCGGCGACCTCGCGGCTGAGCACGGCGGCTAGGTACTCCTCGTGGGACCAGCCCGCTTCCCGGGCGCGGTCGCCCAGGGCACGGTAGCCGTCGGTGATGCGCGGGGCGCGTAATGCCCGGGCGTAGTACTCGATGCTCTTCGCCGGCTCGCTCACCGGCCGGCCTCCGCCAGTTCACGCGCATCGTCCGGGACGGCGAGGCCGAAGAGCCGGTCGTAGATGCCCAGATCGCGTTCCTGGACCTCGGCGTGGCGGCCGGTCCTGATGGTGCGGTGGGCGCGGCGCAGGGCGGCGGCCCTGTCGACGTGGGCCGGATCGGTAAGGATCTGGTGGCGCGCCCAACGTCGTTCGTGCTTGGCCAGCAACGTCCCGCCGGCAGTGACGGTCACCTGCTCGAGGTCCGCGGCCACGTCCACGATCCGCCCGATCGCCGACGGGTCGACGGAGTAGTCGTTGGAGAACACCCGCACGTAGTAGTCCCGCGGCAGCCGGATGCTCTTGCGCAACCCAGTCTCGGGCGCCAGCGGTGCCAGCGGGCGCATCGCCTCGCGGTCGCGCAACACGAGCTCGGCGGGCCGTCCGTGGCGGGAGCGCGAGTAGCGGGCATTGGCCCGCGGCAACCAGTCGGCCAGCTGCTCGTTGAAGTCGCCCGGGGAGGCGAAGGTCCGGCCGGGCATGAAGCCTTGGCGGAAGAACCGGTTCATCCGCTCCACCATGCCCTTGGACTCCGGGTCGTTCGGCGGCAGTTGGCGGATCGTGCAGCCCAGCACCCCGGCGAAAGACGCGGCCGGATCCGTCAGCCGGCCCTGGCCGATGCCGCTCTCGTTGTCCCAGACCAGCCGCTCGGGGACCGCGGCCGCGTCCTGGATCAGCGACCACATCCCGCCCAACAGGTCCGGCGTGGTGCGGGTGGGGATCATCCGGGCCTGGATGAAGCCGGAGAAGGTGCTGGTCATGACCAGCACCGGCGGCTTGCCCTGTTGGCCGTGCCCGAGCGGTAGCGGCTCGTGCGGGAACCAGAGGTCGCATTGGACCGCCTTGCCCGGTTCGTGGACCAGCCGGTCCACCGGGTCCGCCGGCAGATACTCGGGCCGGATCTGGCGGACCTTGTCGCGGAACAGGGACGCCGATCCCGTCCATCCCACGCGTTCGGCCAGCACGGTGGCCGGCATCGTCGGAGTCCTGGCCAGCAGGGTCCGGACCCGGCCGGCGTAGGAGTCGAAGCTCGAACCTGCCGACGCCCGCTCGTACTTAGGCGGCCGGTCTGATTCCAGCGCCCGGTCAACCGTTCCCCGCGAAACCCCGAGCTGCGTGGCCAGCTCTCTCTTAGAGATCTTCTCCGTCGCGTACCGGTGGCGAATCTGCGCCCAAACGTCCAATGTGATCACCTTCCATGATGGTCAGGTGGCCTCATTTTCAGTTGGCGTTCTTGGCCCTATTTTCGGTCGGCGTCAACA
>NZ_JBNWUK010000043.1:0-4772 GCF_050563205.1 Zafaria sp. Z1313 | reverse complement strand
CCGGGTGGTCAGATCGGGAGTCGGTTGGGGAATTGGACGGCGAAGGCGTTCAGGGCCTGGTGCCATCCCTGGGTGCCGGTTCCGAGCTCGCCTCCGCGGGTGGTCTCGATGTTCCGGATCCCCAGGTAGACCAGCTTGAGCGCCGCGTCGTCGGAGGGGAACGAGCCCCTGGTCTTGGTGATCTTCCGGAGCTGGTAGTTGATCGATTCGATCTGGTTCGTGGTGTAGATGACCTTGCGTATCTCGGGTGTGAACGCCAGGAACGGGGTGAAGTCCTCCCACGCGTTCCTCCACGCCAGCACCGCCCCGGGGGCCTTGGCCTGCCAGGCCTCGGCGAAGGCCTCCATGGCCAGCTCCGCGGCCTGCACGGTCGGAGCCGTGTAGATCGGACGCATGTCCTTGGCCATCGCCTTGCGGTCCCCGTAGGAGGCGTAGCGCATCGCCGAGCGCAGCAGGTGCACCACGCACGTCTGGACCACGGTCTGCGGGTAGATGCTGTTCACCGCCGCCGGCAGGCCGCTCAGCCCGTCGCAACACAGGACCAGGATGTCCGTGGCGCCGCGATTGCGGATCTCGGTGAGCACGTTGGCCCAGAACTTCGCCCCCTCCGAAGCGCCCAGCCACAGGCCCAGGACCTGCTTGCGGCCCTCGACGTCCACGCCCACGGCGATGTGGCAGGCCCTGTTCGCCACGACCCCGCCGTCACGGATCTTCAGCCAGATCGCGTCGATGTAGACGATCGGATACACCGCTTCCAGCGGCCGGTTCTGCCATTGGGCGACCTCGTCGGCGATGACGTCGGTGACCCGGGAGATCGTCGCGGCGGAGACCTTGGCCCCGTAGATCTCCTCGAGGTGGGCCCCGATGTCGCGGGTGCTCATCCCACGGGCGTAGAGCGAGAGGATCATGTCCTCGACCTTGCCCAGCCGGCGGGACCGCTTGGGCACAATGACCGGCGCGAAGGAGCCGTTCCGATCCCGTGGCACGGTGATCTGCACCGGCCCCTGCAGGGTCTGCACGTTCTTGGTGGTCTTGCCGTTGCGCGAGTTTCCCGTCCCGGCCCCGGCGGGGTCCCCGGACTCGTAGCCGAGGTGGTCGCTCATCTCGGTCTCCAGGCTCCGTTCCAGGACCGCGCGGGTCATTCGCGCCAGCAGCTCCTCGACGCCGTGGCGCCCCTGCCCGAGATCCTCCGCGGCGGTGACGAGGGCGTCGATCTGATCGGCGCTGAGAACGCCTTCAAGAGGGTTCGGAATGGTGTTGGTATCTGCCATGAGGCCCGTCCTTTCAAAGGGGTGAAACCACAGGTCACACCCCAGTTAGAGACCGGACCCTTACACACTCTATGAAACACCCTCGGGGCGGGGAGCTGGCGGCAAACGTTATAGAACAAACTTTCGATTTCTTCTTCCCATCATCGAACACCACGACTAGACTGGATGCATGAGGATCCGCGCCCAGCACCCCACGCCACCGGCCCGCGTGGGCCCGTGGACGCTGCGCCGCGAGCCCGGACCCACGAACCCGGCCCGCGACCTCGAAGACGCCGAACGCCTCGTCCGCTACGCCGAGGCCCTGCGCGCGGCCGCGATGACCGCGCTGCGCGACGACGCCGAACTGCGCGCGGACCCCACCCTCCCGGACCCCGAGGAGAACCCCGGGATGGACACCAGCCGCTCCGTCGGACGCCTCGCCTCTAACGCCGGCCACGCCACCGCCGTGGACGCGATCGCCCGGATCCGCGGCATCGGCCCCTACACCGCCTCCCGCGAACTGAACCACGCCCAGCTCCTCCTCGACTCCCTGCCCGCCGTGCACCAGGCCTGGCAGGACGGACGCCTCGGCTCCGGACAGGTCCGCGCGATCGCCACCACCGCCCTGAAGATCACCCCCCGGACACCGCCCCGCCCCTCCCGCACCGCCCCCGACGCCGAACACGAGGAACACGCCCGCGCCCTCGCCCGCGAGAACGCCATCGTGGACCAGGCCCGCACCGAACTCGGCAACCGCCTCACCGACTACGCCCTACGCGGGAACACCCCCACCGAGACCGAGGCCAAGGGCCGCGCCCTCGTCGAGCAATACGACCCCGAATCCTTCACCACCCGCACCCGCAAGGCCACCGCCACCCGCGACGTCCGCCTCGAACCCGCCCCCGACGGCATGGCCCGCCTGAGCATCTACGCCCCCGAAGCACCCCTGCACGCCATCTACCAACGCCTCGACCACCACACCCGCACCCTCCACGCCACCGAAATCGACAACGGCAACGGCAACTGCAACGACGCCGAGAACGGCGGCACCCGCAACGACGAGGCCGCCAGCCGCACCACGCGCCCAGGCACGGGCACGGGCACGGGCGGGACCGTCAACGGCCCCACCGGCACCGACGGCGACGACTGCGACGACCGCGACGGCAACGACGGCACGCTCGGCGAAGGCCACGACGGGCACGGTTCCAGCGACGCGCCCCGCACCCTGGCCCAGCTCCGCGTCGACACCCTCCTCGACCTCCTCCTGAACGGACCCGACGGCCACGGACTCGACGCCATCGCCCCCGAGGTCATCATCACCGTCCCCAGCACCTTCTTCGCCGGCACCCCCAACGGCCCCACGACCGACACGGCCACCGCCGGGCACGCCGACACGGACGACACCGGCACCACCACAGCCGGCACCGGCATGACGACGACGTCCCCGCGCGTCCCCGACACCCTCCTGCGCCCCGGCACCGAACTGCCCCAGATCATCGGCGGCGGACCCATCGACCCCGCCACCACCAGCCGCTGGCTCGCCAACACCACCACCTGGACCCGCGTCATCACCGACCCCGTCACCGACGAGGTCCTGCACTGGGGCCGCAAACGCTACCGCCCCACCCCCGCCCAACGCCGCGCCCTCGCCTACCGCCACAACCGCTGCTCCACCGCCGGCTGCAACAGCGCCATCGACCGCACCGAGAGCGACCACACCATCGAATGGCAACACGGCGGCACCACCGACCTGGACAACCTCGCACCCCTCTGCAAACGCTGCCACCGACTCAAATCCCTCGGCCTGCTCACCACCACCCAACACCCCGACGGCACCACCACGACCACCACCCTCTGGAGCACCACCCACACCCAAGCCCCGGAACACTACTGGAACACCCCCGAAACACCCCACACCCCCACCAGCCGCGCCCGCCAAGACCACGCCCGCACCCAGGCACACCACGACAACGACGACGGCGACGGCGAGAACGACGGCTACGGCTACTGCAGCTTCGACGGTGGCCACCGCCACGACGACGGCAGCGGCTACGGCTACGACGGCGACGGCGACGGCGACTCCAGCCTCAGCCGCGAAGACTTCCTCGCCCTCCACGACCCCGCCACACTCGAAGCCATCAACCACGACCTCGACCAGGCCCCCCGGCCCGACGACGGCGGCCTCGCCGACCACCTCGACTCACTCGCCACCGAACACGCCGAAACCCTCCACCTCCAAGACCTCATCAACACCTTCGACCCCGACGACTGGACCACCCCCTGGGCCATCCCCCGCCTCTACCAAACCGACCACACCCCACAACGACCACCCGGACACACACGTCCCCGGCCACCCAAGTCCCGCGCCAAACCCATCCGACGCCTCACCCCACGCCCGCCCCTGAACACCACGCCCCGGCACGACAACAGCCCGACCCGACCCGCCAGCACCACCCCACCACCCTTCTAAACAACCCCACCAGCCTCGGCAGACGCGCCGACAGCCGCCATCAAACGACTCAGCCCGGCACAAATCCACTCAGGGACTCGTGCCGGGCTGAACCAGCGGAGGGGACTATCTCATTAACGGTGTATCCGGCGGTTTCTTTTAGTAGCTTTCAGCGGCCGGGAATCGGTCGCTGAAAGTGATGGCGAAGGCGTTCAAAGCGGGCTTCCAACGCACGGCCCATCGGGTCTTGCCGGCACCGGTCGGATCGAGGGATCGGGTGACCAGATACAGGCACTTTAGCGCAGCCTGCTCGGTGGGGAAATGACCCCGGGCCTTCACGGCGCGCCGGTACCTGGCGTTGAGGGATTCGATCGCATTGGTCGAGCAGATCACGCGCCGGATTTCCACGTCATAGTCCAGGAACGGGATGAACTCCTCCCACGCGTTCTCCCACAGCCGCACGATGGCCCCGTATTTCTTGCCCCAGCGCTCGGTGAGCTCCTCGAACGCCGCCCTGGCGGCCGCAGCGTTCACGGCGGTGTAGATGGGCTTCACGTCCCGTTTGAGCGCGTCCCAGTCCTTCTTCGAGGCCAGGCGGAAGGTATTGCGGATCAGGTGGATGATGCAGGTCTGCACGGTTGTCAGCGGCCAGACGTTGGTGACGACTTCGGGCAGGCCTTTGAGGCCGTCGCAGACCAGGAAGAAGGTGTCTTTCACGCCGCGGTTCTTGATGTCGGTGAGCACGCTCATCCAGAACTTCGCGCCCTCACCGCCGGTGCCGGCCCACAGGCCGAGGATGTCCTTCTCACCCTCCAGCGTCACGCCGATCGCGGCGTAGACGGGCCGGTTGGCGACCTGCCCGTCGCGGACCTTGACGACGATGGCGTCGATGAAGATCGCCGCGTAGACCTCATCCAGCGGCCGGTTTTGCCACGCGGCCATCTCGTCGAGCACCCTGTCGGTGATCCGCGAGACGGTCTCCTTTGACACGGACGCACCGTAGATCTCGGCGAAGTGCGCGCTGATTTCCCCGGTGGTCAGGCCCTTGGCATAGAGCGACAGGACCATCTCAT
>NZ_JBNWUK010000042.1:0-4867 GCF_050563205.1 Zafaria sp. Z1313 | reverse complement strand
CATCTCATCGACACCGGTCAGGCGGCGCTGACGCTTCTTGACGATGACCGGTGAGAAGGTCCCTTCCCGGTCCCGCGGCACGTCCACCTCCACCGGGCCCGTGGTCTCCGTCAGCACCGTTTTTGGGCGCACGCCGTTGCGGGAATTCGCGGTCTGCTTCCCTGCCGTATCGTGCTTTTCATATCCGAGATGCTCGGTCATTTCCTCATCGAGCGCGGTCTCGATCACGGTCTTGGTCAGCTGCTTGAGCAGACCGTCCGGCCCGGTCAGGGACAGGCCCTGTTCCTTCGCCATTCTGACCAGCTCGCGCGCAGCGTCGCCCTCGGATACTTCTGTCTTCTTTTCAGCGGTTTTCGTACTCGGCACAGCCTCAAGTGTTGCGGCCATATCGGGCTCCTCCCCGCCAGGCTTACCGCCCGGCGTGTCGAGCCGGATACACCGTTATTTCCACAGTCCCGCTTCGCGAGGAACGCCGACCTGAGCCTGTTGTTATCCGTCATTGCCGGTTCCTTCCACACTGAACTTGAGCGTCTCTATGTTTCCTGTCGGATCCGCGTTGAGCGCATGGCCATTCCAACCTCGTGTCCCTAGGGCAAGAACCAGTAGAGCGACGTCGTGGCCCCCGGCGAGGGCAAGTCGGCCAGATGCGTGAACATCTGTCGTGCTCGGGCCGAGCGGTAGTGGATGGGAGTGCCACTCGCCGATGTAGCCGAGGGCACCGCTGTCGTCCGCGCGGATGCTTGCTCCTAGGATGCGCGCGGCAGTAACGGCATCTCGGCGATATCGGATGCGAGTAGCACGCGGGTCGGGCACAACATGGGCTTCGGTTACATGCGGCCCGATTTCGGTGTAGTACCCGAGTAATAGGCCGCCCGTTTCACGAGGAAGTGCTCGTGTGCCTGCCAGTCGCAGAGTTCGCCATATCGTGTCCGTTAGAGTAAGCGTTCTGGTCATGGGACGACCGGAAACAGTTCGCGCGACTCACCAGCCGGGAGAACCGACTCCCCAGCGAGCATCCTGATCGCAAAGCGGGCGCCCATTGCTGCGGTCTCGGCTACTGCCGTAGGTGGAGTAGGGCTTACTGGGTCGCCGCATCCTGCTTCCCACTCGGTAGCTGCGAGAGGCTGAACGACACTCTCCGCAAGGGGATCTGTCCCCTCTAGCGGAGGGCAGATGTCTACACGGCCGACTTGCCCGTGTCCGATGACTGCGACGTGCAGAAAAGATCGTCCGGTGACTTCGGCGGCGGCAAGCAGAAGTTGCCAGGTGAGTCGATCGCCTGTGCAGTCGACTACAAGATCTTGGTCGCGTAAGAGCTGTACAGCTTCGTTGAGGCCTCGAACTGAGGTAGAGGTCTTGATCGGGTGTTCCGGTATTCGAAGGTTCGCTGTTTCTCTCACAGCGGTTGTCTTTGAGGCACCAACAAAAGCTGGAGAAGCGGCGTGACGTGTGAGATTTCCCGGGAGTAGGACATCGAAGTCGTGAATCGTGAGGTCATTCACGCCGCTGCGATGGAGAAGGTCGATGAGGTGCGAGCCTATACTCCCTGCACCAATGACGGATACCTTCCGATCTGAGAGGGTGGCCGCATGCCACCCGGCCCGCCGTTGTTGCGCGTATCGCCGTTCAGCTACGGGAAAGCACCGGCGGGTAATGCCATCTCTTGTAGATTCGAACCAAAAACCGATGAACCCTACGGCTTCGTCGCGCGTGTATCGAGCCGCGAACAGAACTGGCCGCCTTGTTTCCAACATCGCTACGATCAAGGGACTGTTCGCCCCCACTTCTTCTGCTAACTGCTCGGTGAAGATGAACGGCTTCGTGACTCTTCCGAGGTCAATGGCGATTCCGTTCAGGAACTTGTTCGACCGGTTCTGCGTCCTGAGCCCGGCTCTTCGCTTCCTCTTGTTGCGCGGGGGTACTGGCATTGCTGGCTCAGATAGCTGCGCGCTCGTGACGGTTAGCAGGCCGTTCTCGTCGGGTGGAGTGGTCCGAAACCAACCCCCAGCTATCTGTTCCCAATCATCGACAGCCAAGATAGGGCTGAACCATTGGCCGTCGCGGACCTCCAGCCATAGATTGTTGTACGCTTCCAAATCAAGCTGCGGCATGTCATCGGCCCAACCGGCCTCCGCATGAGCAATCCACTCTTCGACCCGCGCGAGGAGCCCGTCTCCGTCGAGCCAAGGCTGGCTTCCTATGGAGTGAGCGTTCCAAAGGCACAGGGACCCATCCGGCATCTGATGCCAATTGATCTCATCCACTCTTTGTGCCAGAACGACACGAGGAGCTGCAAACGGAAAATCGTTGGTGAGTGAGATGGTCGCTGGTTCAGGATTCTTTCCCACCGTTCCGCTCCACTCCCAGTCTTCGGGGGCGTCGCCACACTTCACAGTGTGGAATCGCGCGCGGTTCAGCGCCTCGTCGAAGCGGCGGACCGCCGCTTCGACGTATGCGTCTGTCGTCTGGCTCATCCGAATGTGGGTGACTCTCCGCTGGGCAAGCTGCGGTGTCCGGCCGACACCGCCACGGGAACCTCGAAGACGTCGTCACCGTCGCTGTTTTGTCCGAGCAGGCGCTTGAACGTCCGAGCCGCGTCCTGGTCGTTTTCCGATTTCAATGCTTCACGCGCATCGACGGCAGCTTGCTCCCACGCATCGGCAATTGTGTCAAGTTCTTCTTGGGTTGCTCGAATGTGAAGCTCTTGATCTGGGATCGCTGGATTCATCAGGCGAGCAACATCATCCGCGTGGTCACGAAGGATAGGTGCCATCTTCTCCAGCGCGACCGTGTAGTACTCCGCCGTAGAGCTTGGCGACTCATCCGAACTTCCACTCGGGATTTCCGCGAACGCGTGGTATGCGGCAACCTCTACAAAGAAGCCGCCGGGTTTGACGTCGCCACGCAGTGCCCGACGGGTTTGCCGCACAAGTTTGACCACCGGAACGTACTTGTCATCATGCTCTTGATTTCGGGCAGTGCTGAGTTCGCTGAACTTCACAGGATGGGTTTTCTCCCACCCGCCATCACGATCGGGGATTTCCCATTCATCATCGGCAGGTCGAGCTGGCACTACGTCCACGTGCATATCGAAATCCGGGAAGTCCACCTTTACTGAGCGGTCGTTCTTCGTAACCCGGTCCCCATACTCGCCTTCGAACCGGTTAGCGAACTTGTCCAGCAGATCCTGCGGGTCTTCATCGTCCGGCAAGTTCGGTAGTTCGCAGAAGACATCCACGTCTTTGACCCTGCGAATTGAAACGTCGCGTCTGTACGAGCCGATGAGCACGGTGTGAAGACCCCACTCCACAAGATCGGCATGACCATCGAGAACATCACGGACCTCGGCATGAGCCTCGGCTGCGTGTTCAGCGTCCTCGCCAGGTTCTATCTTCGAGAGCGCGTCCTTGAACTGTTTCGTGAGGACCGACATGCTGCCCCTCTTTCCACCTTGAGATTTCGGGCTTGGTCTGGTGTTCCAATGATAGATGCGGGGTCCGACATGGACAGGGCACAAGCCTCCCACCCAGCGCCAGGCGACGAAGGTGGCGAACACCGTTCCGAGGAACGACAACCTTTCAGAGGCGGAGCCGAGGGTCTGTTCGACGAGCAACTCGATCCTGCACCTGGCCCAGAGGGAGTGTCAGACGAACGGTGTATCTGGTCCTGGCCTGACCGAAAGGAAAGGCGATGACCGATGTCATCGAGATGATTGATCCTGTGACGGGAGAGATCATCGATCAGCAGCAGATCGCGGAGCAGCTGCTCGGGGAAGCGAAGGAGAAGGGCGTCAGCCTGGTCGGCCCGGACGGGCTGCTCGCCGGGCTAACGAAGCGGGTGCTGGAGACTGCGCTCGAGGTCGAGATGACCGAGCACCTCGGTTATGACAAGCACCAGCCCAGCACCGGCGAGAATGCCCGTAACGGGACGCGGGCGAAGACCGTGATGACCGAGGTCGGTGCAGTGCAGATCGACGTTCCCCGGGATCGTGAGGGGTCGTTCCAGCCGAGGATCGTGCGCAAGCGGCAGCGTCGGCTGGACGGGATCGACGAGATCGTGCTGTCATTGACCGCGCGCGGGCTCACGACCGGTGAGGTCGCGGCGCACTTCGACGATGTCTACGGAGCCAGCGTCTCGAAGGACACGATCTCGAAGATCACCGACAAGGTGATCGAGGAGATGACCGAGTGGCAGAACCGTCCGTTGGACCGCGTCTACCCGGTGGTGTTCATCGACGCGATCGTCGTGAAGGTGCGGGACGGGCAGGTGCGCAACAAACCGTTCTACGTCGCCGTCGGCGTCACCACGGGCGGGGAACGCGACATCCTCGGGATCTGGGCCGGCGACGGTGGTGAGGGCGCGAAGTTCTGGCTCGGCGTGCTCACCGAGATCAAGAACCGCGGCGTCGAGGACGTCTGCATCGTCGTCTGCGACGGGCTGAAAGGCCTCCCGGACGCGATCAACACGACGTGGGAGCTGACGACGGTGCAGACATGCATCATCCACCTGATCCGCAACACGTTCAAATACGCGTCGCGGAAGTACTGGGACCAGATCGCCCGCGACCTCAAGCCGGTCTATACCGCCGTCAACGAAGCTGTCGCGAGGGCCAGGTTCGAGGAGTTCGCCGAGAAGTGGTGCACCATGTATCCCGCGATCCGGCAGCTCTGGGAGAACGCATGGGCGGAATTCATCCCGTTTCTGGACTACGACGTCGAGATCCGCCGCATCATCTGCTCCACGAACGCGATCGAGTCGCTCAACGCCCGCTACCGGCGCGCCGTCCGTGCCCGCGGGCACTTCCCCAACGACGCTGCCGCGCTGAAATGCCTGTATCTCGTGACCCGGTCGCTTGACCCGACGGGGC
>NZ_JBNWUK010000041.1:0-5712 GCF_050563205.1 Zafaria sp. Z1313 | reverse complement strand
CTGTTGTTTGAGAACTCAATAGTGTGCCATGTTTGTTGACACCGATTTTTGTATTGGTGAATGGCTTTTCTGGTGCCACCCCCGTGGTGCTGGGAGGGTTTTTTGCCGGGATTTTTTGACTTGGTGCAGCTGGGTCCGCATTTTCCTGTGGGTTTGGTTGTGTCTGTATTTTTTTACGGAGAGTTTGATCCTGGCTCAGGATGAACGCTGGCGGCGTGCTTAACACATGCAAGTCGAACGATGATGCCCAGCTTGCTGGGTGGATTAGTGGCGAACGGGTGAGTAACACGTGAGCAACCTGCCCCCGACTCTGGGATAAGCCTGGGAAACTGGGTCTAATACCGGATATGACCGGCCACCGCATGGTGTGTTGGTGGAAAGATTCATTGGTTGGGGATGGGCTCGCGGCCTATCAGCTTGTTGGTGGGGTAATGGCCTACCAAGGCGACGACGGGTAGCCGGCCTGAGAGGGTGACCGGCCACACTGGGACTGAGACACGGCCCAGACTCCTACGGGAGGCAGCAGTGGGGAATATTGCACAATGGGCGCAAGCCTGATGCAGCGACGCCGCGTGAGGGATGACGGCCTTCGGGTTGTAAACCTCTTTCAGTAGGGAAGAAGCGCAAGTGACGGTACCTGCAGAAGAAGCGCCGGCTAACTACGTGCCAGCAGCCGCGGTAATACGTAGGGCGCGAGCGTTATCCGGAATTATTGGGCGTAAAGAGCTCGTAGGCGGTTTGTCGCGTCTGCCGTGAAAGTCCGGGGCTCAACCCCGGATCTGCGGTGGGTACGGGCAGGCTAGAGTGCTGTAGGGGAGACTGGAATTCCTGGTGTAGCGGTGAAATGCGCAGATATCAGGAGGAACACCGATGGCGAAGGCAGGTCTCTGGGCAGTAACTGACGCTGAGGAGCGAAAGCATGGGGAGCGAACAGGATTAGATACCCTGGTAGTCCATGCCGTAAACGTTGGGCACTAGATGTGGGGGACATTCCACGTTTTCCGCGTCGTAGCTAACGCATTAAGTGCCCCGCCTGGGGAGTACGGCCGCAAGGCTAAAACTCAAAGGAATTGACGGGGGCCCGCACAAGCGGCGGAGCATGCGGATTAATTCGATGCAACGCGAAGAACCTTACCAAGGCTTGACATGGGCCGGACCGGGCTGGAAACAGTCCTTCCCCTTTGGGGCCGGTTCACAGGTGGTGCATGGTTGTCGTCAGCTCGTGTCGTGAGATGTTGGGTTAAGTCCCGCAACGAGCGCAACCCTCGTTCCATGTTGCCAGCGGGTTATGCCGGGGACTCATGGGAGACTGCCGGGGTCAACTCGGAGGAAGGTGGGGACGACGTCAAATCATCATGCCCCTTATGTCTTGGGCTTCACGCATGCTACAATGGCCGGTACAAAGGGTTGCGATACTGTGAGGTGGAGCTAATCCCAAAAAGCCGGTCTCAGTTCGGATTGGGGTCTGCAACTCGACCCCATGAAGTCGGAGTCGCTAGTAATCGCAGATCAGCAACGCTGCGGTGAATACGTTCCCGGGCCTTGTACACACCGCCCGTCAAGTCACGAAAGTTGGTAACACCCGAAGCCGGTGGCCCAACCCCTTGTGGGAGGGAGCCGTCGAAGGTGGGACCGGCGATTGGGACTAAGTCGTAACAAGGTAGCCGTACCGGAAGGTGCGGCTGGATCACCTCCTTTCTAAGGAGCAGCTAGCACTTATCCGCCGGGGATGCATGTCCTTTGGTGGTGGTGTTCAGTGTTTGCCCGTTGCCGCCACGGATGTTGGCGGGCGGGCGCTCATGGGTGGAATGTCGATGAATCGTGGCCTGGGATCTTGCTGGTCCCCTGTTCGTGAGTACGCCTGGTCCGTGCGCCCCCTTTTTGTGGGGTGTGTGGGTGGGGTGGGAAAGCGGTGGGGGGTTGGTGGTCCCGGGTCCATGGCACACTGTTGGGCCCTGAAGCAACAGGCGCCCTGCCTGAGCCGGTGTTCGTGCCGGGGGGGGTGGGTGGTTGTTGTTTTCCCGCGCATGGCCTAAGCCGGCCCCGTATCGTCCTTGTTTCCCAGTGTTGTGCTGGTGTTGCGGGGGTGGGGGGTTGGTGGTGGGTGTGATGGGGGTTGTTGTTTGGGAACTGCATAGTGGACGCGAGCATCTTGTATGCCATCGCCTTCGGGGTTTGTCCCTGTGGGTGGTGGAGTGCAATAGCAATTTCTTTGATGATGGAAGACCCTGTCCGCCCCGGTGTGGGTGGGCGTGGTTTTCTCGATTGTTCGTAAGTAAGTGCTCTTGCTTGGCCTGTTTGTGGTCAAGTTTTCAAGGGCGCACGGTGGATGCCTTGGCATTGGGAGCCGAAGAAGGACGTGGGAATCTGCGATAAGCCTGGTGGAGTCGATAACCGGACGTTGAGGCCAGGATTTCCGAATGGGGAAACCCCGCACAGCGCGCGAGTGTCTGTGTGACCGGCAGCTGAACACATAGGCTGTCCGGGGGGAACGCGGGGAAGTGAAACATCTCAGTACCCGCAGGAAGAGAAAACAACAGTGATTCCGTGAGTAGTGGCGAGCGAAAGCGGATGGGGCTAAACCGGTCCATGTGTGATAGCCGGCGGGCGTTGCATGGCCGGGGTCGTGGGACCATCCATACCAGTTCTGCCGGGCTGGTGGGGCGAGGTGCGGGCGTATAGGCGAACCGGTTTGAAGGCCGGACCAGAGGGGGTGTGAGTCCCGTAGCCGTAATGCGTTCCGCCGTCCTGTGGTGGCATCCCAAGTAGTACGGGGCCCGAGAAATCCCGTGCGAATCCGCCAGGACCACCTGGTAAGCCTGAATACTACCCAATGACCGATAGCGGACAAGTACCGTGAGGGAAAGGTGAAAAGTACCCCGGGAGGGGAGTGAAACAGTACCTGAAACCGTGTGCCTACAATCCGTCGGAGCCTCCTTGTTGGGGTGACGGCGTGCCTTTTGAAGAATGAGCCTGCGAGTTAGTGCTGTGTCGCGAGGTTAACCCGTGTGGGGGAGCCGTAGCGAAAGCGAGTCTGAATAGGGCGATTCAGTGGCACGGTCTAGACCCGAAGCGGAGTGATCTACCCATGGCCAGGTTGAAGCGCGTGTAAGAGCGCGTGGAGGACCGAACCCACTTCAGTTGAAAATGGAGGGGATGAGCTGTGGGTAGGGGTGAAAGGCCAATCAAACTCCGTGATAGCTGGTTCTCCCCGAAATGCATTTAGGTGCAGCGTTGCGTGTTTCTTGCCGGAGGTAGAGCTACTGGATGGCCGATGGGCCCGACCAGGTTACTGACGTCAGCCAAACTCCGAATGCCGGTAAGTCAGAGCGCAGCAGTGAGACCGTGGGGGATAAGCTTCATGGTCGAGAGGGAAACAGCCCAGAACGCCGACTAAGGCCCCCAAGCGTGTGCTAAGTGGGAAAGGATGTGGAGTTGCCCAGACAACCAGGAGGTTGGCTTAGAAGCAGCCACCCTTGAAAGAGTGCGTAATAGCTCACTGGTCAAGTGATTCCGCGCCGACAATGTAGCGGGGCTCAAGCACACCGCCGAAGTCGCGTCATCCGGATACCAGGCAGGCCTTCGTGGTCCAGCCGTCCGGGTGGGTAGGGGAGCGTCGTGCCGGCAGTGAAGCCGCGGTGGAAACCAGTGGTGGAGCCGGCACGAGTGAGAATGCAGGCATGAGTAGCGAAAGACGGGTGGGAAACCCGTCCGCCGAATGATCAAGGGTTCCAGGGTCAAGCTAATCTGCCCTGGGTAAGTCGGGACCTAAGGCGAGGCCGACAGGCGTAGTCGATGGACAACGGGTTGATATTCCCGTACCGGTGAAGAACCGTCCCTACCGGACCGGCGATGCTAACCGCCCCAACCATCCACCGGGATCCCTTCGGGGCTCCCACCGGGTGGGCGGCGCGGGAACCGAGCCGGCGAGGTCAGCGTATTAACAGGTGTGACGCAGGAAGGTAGCCGGGCCAGGCAATGGAATCGACCTGGTCCAAGGGCGTAGGCCGGGGAATAGGCAAATCCGTTCCCCGTTACATGGCTCAGACCCGATAGGCGCCCACGTTGGTGGGTGATCCGGTGATCCTATGCTGCCAAGAAAAGCATCGGCGCGAGGTTCCAACCGCCCGTACCCCAAACCGACACAGGTGATCAGGTAGAGAATACCAAGGCGATCGAGAGAATCATGGTTAAGGAACTCGGCAAAATGCCCCCGTAACTTCGGGAGAAGGGGGGCCCCAACCCTGAGCACGCCACGCGTGTGTGAGGGGATCGGGGCCGCAGAGACCAGGGGGAAGCGACTGTTTACTAAAAACACAGGTCCGTGCGAAGTCGCAAGACGATGTATACGGACTGACTCCTGCCCGGTGCTGGAAGGTTAAGAGGACCGGTCAGCCGCAAGGCGAAGCCGGGAATTCAAGCCCCAGTAAACGGCGGTGGTAACTATAACCATCCTAAGGTAGCGAAATTCCTTGTCGGGTAAGTTCCGACCTGCACGAATGGAGTAACGACTTCCCCGCTGTCTCAACCATGAACTCGGCGAAATTGCACTACGAGTAAAGATGCTCGTTACGCGCAGCAGGACGGAAAGACCCCGAGACCTTTACTATAGTTTGGTATTGGTGTTCGGTGCGGCTTGTGTAGGATAGGTGGGAGACTGTGAAGCGGACACGCCAGTGGCCGTGGAGTCGTCGTTGAAATACCACTCTGGCCGTACCGGATTCCTAACTTCGGCCCATGATCTGGGTCAGGGACAGTGCCTGATGGGTAGTTTAACTGGGGCGGTTGCCTCCCAAAAAGTAACGGAGGCGCCCAAAGGTTCCCTCAGCCTGGTTGGCAATCAGGTGTCGAGTGTAAGTGCACAAGGGAGCTTGACTGTGAGAGCGACAGCTCGAGCAGGGACGAAAGTCGGGACTAGTGATCCGGCGGCACCTCGTGGAAGGGCCGTCGCTCAACGGATAAAAGGTACCTCGGGGATAACAGGCTGATCTTGCCCAAGAGTCCATATCGACGGCATGGTTTGGCACCTCGATGTCGGCTCGTCGCATCCTGGGGCTGGAGTAGGTCCCAAGGGTTGGGCTGTTCGCCCATTAAAGCGGTACGCGAGCTGGGTTTAGAACGTCGTGAGACAGTTCGGTCCCTATCCGCTGCGCGCGCAGGAAATTTGAGAAGGGCTGTCCTTAGTACGAGAGGACCGGGACGGACGAACCTCTGGTGTGTCAGTTGTACTGCCAAGTGCACCGCTGATTGGCTACGTTCGGATGGGATAACCGCTGAAAGCATCTAAGCGGGAAGCCCGCTTCAAGATGAGATTTCCATGCCACTAGATGGCGAGAGGCCCCCAGCCAGACCACTGGGTTGATAGGCGGGACGTGGAAGCGAGGACCAAAGACTCGTGAAGCCGACCCGTACTAATAGGCCGACAACTTACACCACAAACACCACACCACGTGTGTGGCAAGCATGCTGCGTCCACTATGCGGTACCGAAACAACAACCAGTTTCGCTACAATCAAATAGAACCACTGTCACGGAAACAACCACGTGACCCACAAGATTTCCCACCCCCACCACGGGGGTCGCGGAGCAAGGGTTACGGCGGTCATAGCGTGGGGGAAACGCCCGGTCCCATACCGAACCCGGAAGCTAAGACCCACAGCGCCGATGGTACTGCACTCGGGAGGGTGTGGGAGAGTAGGACACCGCCGGACA
>NZ_JBNWUK010000040.1:0-5819 GCF_050563205.1 Zafaria sp. Z1313 | reverse complement strand
CATCTCATCGACACCGGTCAGGCGGCGCTGACGCTTCTTGACGATGACCGGTGAGAAGGTCCCTTCCCGGTCCCGCGGCACGTCCACCTCCACCGGGCCCGTGGTCTCCGTCAGCACCGTTTTTGGGCGCACGCCGTTGCGGGAATTCGCGGTCTGCTTCCCTGCCGTATCGTGCTTTTCATATCCGAGATGCTCGGTCATTTCCTCATCGAGCGCGGTCTCGATCACGGTCTTGGTCAGCTGCTTGAGCAGACCGTCCGGCCCGGTCAGGGACAGGCCCTGTTCCTTCGCCATTCTGACCAGCTCGCGCGCAGCGTCGCCCTCGGATACTTCTGTCTTCTTTTCAGCGGTTTTCGTACTCGGCACAGCCTCAAGTGTTGCGGCCATATCGGGCTCCTCCCCGCCAGGCTTACCGCCCGGCGTGTCGAGCCGGATACACCGTTATTTCCACAGTCCCGGCCGCCAAGCCCTCAGTCGGTGGAGGCGATGACATTGTCGCGGCCAACGTGTCCGGTGAAGCGTGGGCCACCAGTTCCGGATACTCGACGTCGTTTGTTGCGTGGGACACGACCCCTGGGACGAGGATCTTACCGGCCGGCAGCGTCGTGTCCTGCCAAAGGGCTCCATTCATGTTCGTGCGGGCGTTGGCACCCTCGAATGAGTAGGAGCCCGCGCTAACACCGAGGACCAGGTCAACAATGAGGCGGAAGTCGATGTCCGTAGTATGTAGGCCGTGCCGGATTCCCAGCAGTCATGGAAGCGCAGAGCATGGTTCAGCGACTCAGTGTGGATTTGGGTGAACCGCTGGTAGTCCTCCACGCACGCTGGGCTCAGGGTTGATTGGGTCCCAGTTTTCCGCGATGGAGGGATTATCAATCTGTGCACGATCAGTCGGGCGTTGACAAGGTTGCAGTATTCTTTCCGCAAAACATGGCCTTGCCGAATTCCCCATCACCGGGAATCGTGATGCCAGATCCTTTTGGTGCTGAACAAGGTCCACAACCGCATTAGTGAGCAGCCCCTTAAACTCGGGAGTTCTGTAATGGTGAGACGTCCTCCGCGAAGGCTCGGGCGGACACTGCTTAGGTGCGCCCGGTAATGATGCCAGCCATCTTTGCAATTGGCGACGTAGTTTTTCTGCCTGCATTCTCGGCCCGGTCAGCGAGATTGTAGGCCTTATAAAGCGAGCTGACGGCAATCCAGCGCAAGGGCTCTTTATCCCATTGCCGCACCCGCCGGTTGACCCAGGGCAAAGTCGTAAGTTCGCTTTGCGGATCGAGAATCAAGTCACGAAGGGTGCGGGCAGCCAAGTTGGTTGCGGTTACGCCGGTGCCGACGTAACCGCCGGCCCAGCCCACTCCGGTTTGTTGGTCGAGTCCTACGCTTGCCTTCCAGTTCCTCGGAACCCCCAAAACACCGGCCCAGGCGTGCTCGATTCGTGCGTTTCTGGCCGCCGGGAACATTTGTTAGCGGCCATGAAAAACTGCCCATAGGCGGCCACGAAAGTGCCCGCTGGCGGCCAGCAGAACTGCCCGCCGGTGGCCATGAGATCTGCCCACTTCCTTACTTGTTCCTGCCGCGTCTTTAAGCGGTGGGGGCCTCTCCCTGCGGTTTGATGACGGTGTCTAAGCGCACCAAAAGCGAACCAGGAAGAGGCCCTGTATGAAGTCTGACGGAGAAATCATGGAAATTCTTGCTGCCTACGATCTGACCGGATCGTTGCGCGCCACCGCGGAGCTCACGGGCTGCTCGCACCACACCGTTGCTAAACACGTCACCGCCCGTGACGCGGGCCGGCCGATCGGGGAACCCGCGGCCCGCGGCCGGGTCACCGACGCGTTCCTGCCCAAGATCGAGGAATGGATCGAAGCCTCCAAGGGCCGGATCCGGGCCGACAAGGCCCACGAAAAGCTCCTCGCTCTGGGCTACACCGGTTCGGAACGGTCTACCCGCCGGGCGATCGCGCAGGTCAAAGCCGCGTGGCGGCTGGGCCACACCCGCGTCCACCGGCCGTGGATCACAGAACCGGGGATGTGGTTGCAGTACGACTTCGGCGACGGGCCCCGGATCGGCGGGGTGAAGACCATCCTTTTCGTGGCCTGGCTGGCGTTCTCACGCTTCCGCATCGTGATCCCGCTCAGGGACAGGACCGCGCCGAGCGTGTTCGCGGCCCTGGACCGGTGCTTCCGGATCCTCGGAGGGGCGCCGACCTATGTCCTCACGGACAACGAGAAGACCGTCACCACCGCCCACGTCGCCGGGGTCCCGGTGCGCAACCAGCAGACCCTGGACTTCGCCCGGCACTACGGGGTGACCGTGCTGACCTGCCAACCGGCGGACCCGGCCACCAAAGGCGGAGTCGAAGCGTCCGTGAAACTCGCCAAGGCCGACCTCGTGCCCAAAGACACCAACCTCCGCGATGACTACCGCACCTTCGCCGAGCTCGAGGCCGCCTGCACGGCGTTCATGGACGAGGTCAATCACCGTGAGCACCGGACGACGCGGCGGAAACCCGCGGCCATGCTCGCCGAGGAAGCCCCGCGGCTGCACCGGATCCCGGACACCGCCCACACGGTCGCGTTCGGCCTGGCCCGCGGCGTTCCGGAGAACACCCCAATGGTCACCTTCGAAAACGCCCAGTACTCCGTCCCGGCCCACCTGCTCGGAGCCCGGGTGTTCGTCCGCACCCACGGCACCGGGCCCGGCGAGCAGGTCATCATCGTCCACCACGGCACGACCGGGCCCGTCGAAGTCGCCCGCCACGAACGGGCACGGCCCGGCAGCCCCGCCATCAACGACGAACACTTCCCCGGAACCCGGGCGAAGCTCCCCGGCGACTACGAGGTGAGGGCCCGCAGCGCGGACGAGGCCGCGTTCCTGGCCATCGGCGAAGGCGCCAGAACCTGGCTCGTCGAGGCCGCCGCGGCCGGGACCGCAAGGATGAACGTGAAAATGGCCGAAGCCGTTACGCTGGCCAAAATCGCCGGCACTGATCAGGTCGACCGGGCCCTGGGCGACGCCGCCCTGCACGGCCGGTTCGCGCACCCGGACCTCGCCTCGATCTTGAACGCCAACATCCGCCGCACTACCACCCACGCCGCCAACGAAGCCACCTCCCTCACCCAAGGAACAGGGGCGTGGGCCGCGATCGGCAACCCCGCAACCATCACCACGCCGGAGGAGGCCCGATGAGCCCCGTCACCACGACCAATACCGTGGCTCCGCCGCTACCGGCGGACCTGGAGGCCCTGATGCGGTCCCTGAAAATGCCCCACGCCCGGGCGCTGGCCCCGGACCTGATCGCGACCGCCCGCGCCCAGCGGTGGGAACCGGCCGAGGTCATCAAGGCCCTCTTCACGGAGGAAGCCGCCGGCCGGGCCCGGTCCATGCTCGCTTCCCGCCGCAAAGCAGCCGGGTTCCCGACCGGGAAGACCTTCGAGGCGTGGGACCCTGCAGCGTCCTCCATCCCGGGCCCGACCCAGCAGGCACTGCGGACCCTGGAATGGATCACCCGCAGGGAAAACTTGGTCGTCTGCGGGCCCTCGGGGACGGGGAAGACGTTCTTCCTCGAAGCCCTCGGCCAGCAGGCCGTCGAAGCCGGAATGCGGGTCGCTTGGTTCAGGCTCGAGGACCTCGGCGTCCTCATCCGCGCCCACCGAACCGATGACAGCGTCACCCGGGCCGTTGCCCGGATCCTGCGCGCCGAGCTCGTGGTCATCGATGATATTGGTCTGTTGCCCGTGGCCACGGACGCCGCCGAAGGCCTCTACCGGGTCGTGGACGCAGCCTACGAAAAACGCTCCGTCGCGATCAGCTCCAACCTCCACCCCGCCGGGTTCGATGAGCTCATGCCCAAAACCCTCGCCACCGCCACCGTTGACCGACTGCTGCACCACGCCCACGTCTGCCAGACCAGCGGCGATTCCGTCCGTCTTACCCAGGCCCTCGCCGGAAAAGGAGTGACCCGCTTGAACTGACCAACCCAACGATGGCCGACCCCGCCGAAACGAATCAGTGGGCAGATCTGTTGGCCATAACCGGGCAGTTTTACTGGCCACCAGCGGGCACATCAACTGGCCGCCCATGGGCAGAACGTAATGGCCATTGACAAACATTCTGCGTAGCATCCTGGTTAGGGCTCGGACTGTTTCTGGCTGCGTGGTTCCCCCTACGTCCGTCCTTGATCCGAAGAGATACGGGATGCCGCGGCCCCCAAGGGCAATGCGGTTGTCTGCTGTTCGTTGAGAGTACACATAGGCGTGCGCCGAGTCTCCTACTGTGTCGCAGTCACTCCAACCGATCTCTGCCCAGACCTCATCGCCAAGGGGCTCGGTGACAATCATAGAAGAATTCATTGGCAGCCACTCGCGGTGCAAACCCTTCAGATTGGCGGTGAATCCTTCGGTGGCACGCAGGATGTAGGTCGCTGTGACATTTCCTCTGTCGGTTCTAGCCGGTCTCGGGCTGATTTCACTTACAGTCGTGTCCTCACATAGTCGTACGCCCATCTTCTCGACCACGTCAGCGAGCCCGCGAACAAGTTTGGGTCTGCTGAAGGTTCGGTTGACTTCCTGACTGCTCTGCGGAGCAGAGAGGATATTCATCATGCCGAAGATCTACTCGGAGGAGTTCAAGGCCAGCGCCCTGGAGCTGCTCGAGCAAGGAATGACCCAGGTACAGGTCTGTAAGGACCTCGGGATGTCCAGGTCCGCGCTGCAGTCCTGGGTAAACGAGAACCGCCTCGACCAGCACGGATTCGAACCCGCCGAGAGCACCGAGGGGAAAGCCGAGCAGGCCAGGATGCTCAGACGGATCCGTGAGCTGGAGCAGGAGAACGAGATCCTGCGCCAGGCCACCGCTTACTTGTCGCAGGCGAATCTGAAGCCCGGGCAGGCCCGCCCAAAATGATGTACCCGCTGGTCCGTGACCTTGCCGCCGCCGAGATTCCGGTGACGGTGACCTGCAGGGTGTTGGGCTTCTCTAAGCAGGCGTTCTATAAGTGGAACGCCCGGCCTGTCAGCGACCGGGACTGGGAGGAAGCCCATCTGATTGACGCCGCCTACGACGTCCACGCCGATGACCCGGAATTCGGGCACCGGTTCATCGCCGATGAACTGCAGGCGGCTGGCCACAGGGTCTCCGAGCGGCGGGTGTGGCGGCTGTGTTCTCAGCAGCAGATCTTCTCCGCCACCGTGCGCCGCGCCAAGCGGGGCGGGGCGAAGCCCGGCCCGCCGGTCTGTGACGACCTGTTGCAGCGGGACTTCACCGCCGAGAGCATCAACACCACGTGGCTGACGGATATCACCGAGCACCGCACCGGTGAGGGCAAGCTCTACCTGTGCGCGATCAAGGACGCCTGCTCAGGACGGATCGTCGGTTACGCCATCGACCGCCGGATGAAGTCTGGTCTGGCGGTGGCCGCCCTCAAGGACGCCGTGGCCCGGCGTGGGGCCTCCAACGTCGCCGGTTGTGTTGTCCATAGCGACCGCGGTAGCCAATTTCGGTCCCGGAAGTTCCAGCACGCCCTGAAGCAGAACGGGCTGGTCGGCTCGATGGGCCGGGTCGGAGCCGCCGGGGACAACGCGGCGATGGAAAGCTTCTTCGCTACGTTGCAGAAGAACGTCCTCGACCGCCGCCGCTGGACCACCCGCGATCAGCTGCGCCTGGCCATCATCCATTGGATCGAACGGACCTATCACCGCCGCCGACGACAGCGTCGGCTCGGTAAGCTAACCCCGGTCGAATACGAAACCATCCACCAAAAGGCCGTCGCCCTGGCGGCCTAAACCATGGAGTCAACTAAACCTTCAGCAGACCCT